>JAYSTR010000138.1:0-9496 GCA_043719555.1 Bacteroidota bacterium
AGTTTGGGGAGATGAAGTTGTTGTTGGTGACAGAACTATTGATGTTCACATCAGAAAACTTCGTGAAAAATTAGGTGATGATTACATCAAAACCATTAAAGGTATCGGTTACAAATTTGAATTTTAGTTAGGGTAATTTCCTATACTAAATCAAACAAATTATTTACACCAACGTATCTATTTACGGTGAACCCTTCGGCGTAGTCACAGTTAATTGGTCTACCAAAAACACTGGCTTTAGCTTTAACAGCTTCCATAAAGTTTTTTGAAGAAATTGGAGTTGCAGGTTCTTTAGAATTTGGATCGAAAAACTGAGATGAATACGCCATAATCGCTTCCATTTTAACATCCATATATGCTGTAATATCTATCACAAAATCAGGCTCAATAAAATTATCTTGAATGTAATTATACACGGCTTTTGGTCGCCAAGGTAATTGAGCTTTACCATCAAATGAAGTTTCAATTTTTGATAAACCACTGTAAAAACAAGCGTCATTGGATAATTTCGCTGCTCTTCCGTGATCCGGGTGTCTATCACTTACAGCATTGCATAACACTATTTCTGGTTGGTGTTTTCGGATAGCTGAAATTATTTGTTTGATGTGAGTTTCGTTGTTTTCAAAAAAACCATCAGCCATTGTTAGTTGTTCTCTAACCGACAACTTAAGTATTTGCGAAGACTTTGAAGCTTCTTTAGTTCTTAACTCCGCACTTCCTCTCGTTCCTAGCTCACCTCGAGTTAAATCTAAAATACCAACTTTTTTGCCTAAAGCTATATGTTTTAATATGGTACCGGCACACGATAATTCAACATCATCGGGATGCACGCCTATTGCTAAAATATCCAATTTCATTATATGATAAATTACGTTTTTTGTTTTTTCTTTTTAGCTGCCGGAAATAAAATGTTATTTAAAATTAATCGGTAGCCTGGTGAGTTAGGATGTAAATTTAAATCTGTTGGTGGATCCTCTACTCTATGCTGATAATCTTCGGGATCGTGACCTCCATAAAAAGTCCAAGTTCCTTTGCCAAAATCACCGTGTATGTATTTGGCTTCGTTAAAAGCTTTAGACTCCCCTAATATTAAAATATTTTTTTTGATATAATTTTTAGTAAACGAGGTTGTTTGTCCATAAAAACCTTTAATCGTTTGTTCGTGATTTTGACAAAGCATTGTTGGTACTGGGTCCCATTTTGCAGAAAACTCAAACAAAGTAAATACATCGTTTTGTTGCGTAACACCATACTGGCTGCGAGTAGTCGTTGCATCTATCGTTGAGTATTCATATTCAAACGGATTCGCACTTAATTGATAATTTTCGAATGCATAACCTTTACTGAAATTTATTTTTTTATTCATCGTCGCATCTGCCGGATCATGATCAAACATTGTTTCGCAAATATCAATACCCTCGCAAGATAAGGCAATATCATAACTATCGGTAGCGCTACACATCGCAAATAAAAATCCTCCGGGAAAAACAAAATCATTTATTTTTTTTGCAACTGCTAATTTCAATTGCGACACTTTTGAAAACCCTAATTTTTTAGCGCGCTCTTCATTATCCTTTACTTCGTTTTGATACCAAGCTGCATTTTTAAACGACCCATAAAATTTACCGTATTGCCCAGTAAAATCTTCGTGATGCAAATGCAACCAATCAAAGTCTTTTAATTTATCATTTAAAATTTCTTCATCATAAACAACCTCATAAGGAATTTCCGCATACTTTAAAACGAGTGTAACGGCATCATCCCAAGGTTGTTTGATTTTTGGGGAATACACCGCAATTTTTGGAGCTTTCTCTAATTTAACAGCATCTTGGTTAACCTCTGGATTTGAAATATCTGCTAATATGCCATTTGCCTGAGCATCCGATATTACTTCGTAACTTACACCTCTAATCGTGCACTCGTTACTAACTGCTTTATTATTGGGAATTAAAAAACTACCGCCACGGTAATTTACTAACCACTGGATTTCGAGTTCACCTTGCAAACTCCAATAAGCAAGGCCATAACTTTTTAAATGATTTTTTTGAGTATCATCCATCGGAATTAAAATATAACTCGCAAAGGCAGTTACATTAAACACAACGATTAAAAAAAGGGTAAAAAGTAGTTTCATTTTGTAAGTACTAATTTACAATTTCTTTACAAGAATAGTTGCTATTGAACCATAATATTTGTTAAGCTATTTTATTAAGGAAACTGTACATTTCTTTTCGTACAAACTAATTACAAAACTCAAATATTAAACTATACAACTTTATTATCTTTTAATAACTTTAAAAGCTTTTTTCACGCTTAAGGTGTCTAAATTAATACTCTTTAAATCTATCAAGTAACTTTCAGTAAATAAAGTATCTTTTTTAAAATCGCTACCAACCACCCATTCACTTGTCCGTTTTAGGGTTATAGTAAGTTCTGTAAAATTCTTATTAAATAAACTTCTCAATTGATAAAGAATACCGCTATGTTTATCATTTAATGATAATATTTTAAAATCCTTTTGAATTGAACAGCTATCAATTATATATAATGAAAAATAGTTAACATTATCGTCGCCTTCACGAACTTTATTATAGCAAACAAGTCCAAACCTATAATTTGAGATTTGAAATCGCCCATAAATGAAGTTTTTATCCGCATCAGGTTTGACACTATTGTTTAATTTTCGGTAAATAACGCTATCTATTTGCTGAAGATTTTTGACGTCAATTTTATAATGTTCTGAAGGAATGTAATTATGTTTAGTTAGTAGGCTCATAGTTTTAAATTGTTTACAAAAATCATTATCAATAGTCTTCCTGTTTATTGTTATCATTGAACAAAAAAAGACTATCAATAATACGATTAAAATAATATTCTTCATAAACCACCTAACTATAAACTTTTTCTAATTCATTTTTTAATTCCATAACAGAGTCTCTAGTAAGCACTTCTGTTCTTTTCATATAAGTCATTAATAAATTTTCGAAATCAGCTTCGCGTGTAATAAATTCCATCTTCACAAAAAGTGCTTTCAATTCGGTTACACCAAAATAAGCTACGGGTGTTTTCATTTTGTGTGCTTGTTTTTCAAAATCCGGCCAATTTTTTGCCTGATAATGCATTTGTAATTCTGTTAAATATTCCGGCATCGATTCAATATATAACTCAATCATTTCTTTAATGTAAGTTACATCGCCTTCGGCATGCTCTAAAATAATAGTTAAATCAGTCAACTTAGTTGGCTTAAATTCGGATGTGGATATTTTTTTATCGTTTTCCATAGCTTGTTTATTTCTATTTGTAGTCCATTCAATAATTTTTTTATAAAGCGTAACTGGGTTAAATGGCTTTGAAATATAATCATTCATGCCTCCTTCAATACACCTTTCTTTTTCACCCTGCAAGGCTGATGCTGTAATGGCAATTATCGGAATATTACATACAGGTTCGGGGAAATTATTACGAACAAATCGTGTTGCTTCAATACCGTCCATATCGGGCATCGAAATATCCATTAATACAAGGTCATATTGTTTAGTTTTTATTTTTTCAATAGCTTGTAAGGCATTATTTGCAACCTCACTAGTTACTTTCCATTTTTTAAGTTCAAATAAAGCAACGCGCTGATTTATGATATTATCTTCAACTAATAAAATAGTTAAATGACTTAAATTTACGTGATCAGGGATGCCCTCTGTATGTGTGGTATGGGTACCACTCCAATTAGGATTACCATTATCAAACAATAAGTCAAACATAAATGAGGATCCTTCGCCAACCTTACTTTCAACGTGTATTGTTCCGCCCAACTCTTCAACTAATATTTTAGAAATACTTAAACCTAGCCCTGTACCACCATATTTGCGAGTGGTGTGAGTTTCTGCCTGGGCAAAGGTTTCGAAAATATAATCTAATTTATTTTCAGAAATTCCAATACCTGTATCAGTCACACAAAATCTAACAACCGATTGATTATTTTGACTGGTAACTAATTTGGCCGAAAACGAAACCGTACCCTTCTCTGTAAACTTAATAGCATTACCTGCTAAATTTATCAGTATTTGATTTAATCTAAAGGCATCGCCTAAAAGTACTGAAGGGATTTTTTCATCAATACGAGTCGCTAATACGATGTTTTTTTCTTCGGCTTTGTATTGAAGTAAAAACTGTAAATGCTTAAATAAATCAGAAACTTTAAACTCGTTTTTTTCGAGCACTAATTTACCTGCACGTATTTTAGAAATATCTAAAATATCATTAACTACGTGTAATAAATTATTCGAAGATTCCTTAATTGCATTCACGCACTCTGCTTGTTCATTATTTAGAGGGGTTTCGAGCAACTGACGTGTCATTCCCAAAATACCATTCATTGGAGTGCGAATTTCGTGACTTGTATTTGCTAAAAATTGCTCCTGTATATGCAAACTTTTTTCAGCAGTTTCTTGGGCTTTTTTTAATTCTGTAACATCTGTTTCAACAAACACCATTTTTTTTAATACACCATGCTCATCAAATATTGGACTTAAAGTAGTTTTTACCCATAACATATTACCAGCTTTATCAGGTGTAAAATTTTCGTATACAATTGTTTTATGAGTTTCTTCACACTCTTTAATAATACTATTTATATTGGCATTAGCACTAACATCAAAAATATTAGAGCCTTTCGTGGCCTTATATTCTTCTATTGTTTTCCATCCAAATAACAAAGAAAAACCTTCGTTAAACCATTCCATATTTCCTTTCTCATCTGTTATAAAAACTCCATTTCCGGTTTCTCTGGCAACAATAGAAAGCTTTTCCAATTCTTTATTTTTTTCTTCGATTATGCTATTCGTCTTCAATTTTATTCTGTATCTATTATATAACAAAACCAATAAAAGCAACGCTAAAATAATACTAGCAATTAAAAAATTTTTGATAATTTGTTGTTGTGATATTTGATTACCTTGAAAAGACTTATCTTTATTGAGCAAATCAATTTCTTTATCTTTTTGATCCGTTTCATATTCCACTTGCAACTTTAGTAAAGCACTTGCTTTGTCTTCGTTAAAAATACTATCCTTGTAATTTTCATACATAATCCGAGCCTCTAAACCTTTTGCTGAATTATTTTGCGCAAAATAAATTTCGGAAACCAACAGATAATAAGTATTTAAACTTGTTTTATAATTAACTTTTTTTGCTATGTCGAAATATTTATTTGCTAAATCAAGTGCCCGATCGTACTCGCCAATTTGTATGTATATTTTTATAATGGATGAATAATTTTCTAATATATAATCCTGATTTTCACTTTCCTCGAGCTTCTGTTTTGCAAGTAAATAATACCCAATGGCACTTTTGTAATTTTTTCTTTCGAAAAAAACTTCGCCCATGTTTTCTAAATTAATCCCAGTTCTTAAAACATCATTGGATGCAGTGGTAATGTAAAATGATTTTTTCGAACACTCCAAAGATTTTTCAAGTGATGCTTCGGATTTACGAATGCGATTGTTAACCAAATATAAATTTGAAAGATTAAGTAATGCAACAGCCACTCTATCGCGTTTATTGATTTGTAAATAATAATTTAATACGCTTGTATAGTATCCTAATGCCTTGGTAAAATAGGAAGTATCCTTAGTAGAAGTCAATAAATCTGCATTTACGTGGCCCAACAATGTTTGACAAAAAGCAATATTAGTTTCATTTTTTTCTTTTTGATATAGTTGTAAAGCTGATGTAAAATTATCTAAGGCTTTTTTATAATCAGTAATATCCTTATACACATAGCCCAATTCATAGTAACATTTTGCCCTACCGGATGTATTATTATCGCGTTCAAATATCTTAAGAGCAATGTATGTTTCATTGAGTGCATCTGAGTAGTTACTCGTTTCTCTGCTAATTCGCGATAATACAAGGTGAGCTTTGGCTTCCGCTTTTTTAAAATCGATTTTTTGAGCTAAAGCAATTGCTTGATTGGAGTATTTTTCTGCGTCTTTAATTTGATACTGTACCAAATTGGAAGCCAATGCTACCAATGCATTTGCTTTATTGGTGTCTTCGGGTGCAGTATTTACAATTTGTAATAATGAATCTCTTTCGGCATTTTTTTGTGCATAAGAAAAAGCCTGTATTAATATACAGCACAGCACCAAGAATCGATTATTTAAATAACTGAAACGAATCATATTCTCAACTAAAGTTAGTCTTTATTTGGGGATAAAAGAAACTGCAATTGATGTAATTATTTAGTAAATATCAGATGAATAACAAGCAGTTGCTTAATTTATAGTTCACATTAAAAATAACTATAAATCAACTTAACAATGCGAATCGTTTTTTTATCGGCTTCGCGAATGATATACGAGGTTAGTTTTTTGGTTGAATCGGTGATGTAGCTTATTTCTTTAAGCTTTATGCCATTTTTATATTGCTTTTCGGTTAATAAACAATCATTCGCATCATACTCATAGGCAATTGATTTTTCTAAATCACCATTACTATTGCTTTTATATATTGCCTTGGTTAATTGTCCTTTAGCATTATACTCAAAACTATTTTGTTGTATAATCCAGGCAACAATGTATTGCTCATTAATAGAGACTATTTGCTGCGTGGGACTATAATTATAAATTACTTCTTTATAGGGTCTGCCTTCGTTATTTTGACAAACTTTTTTTAATTGATTTTTTCCAGTTTGTTGGTAAACATAACTTTCATCACTTATTGGTAATTGATTTCCTAACTTAAATTCAGTTTTAATTTCAGAAACATTGGTTTCTTTACAACGATTTTCTTTACTTACTTTTTGATTATTATACTCGTAATAATAACTCTCATAAAAATCGCCGTCCTTATAGCGCTTCAGTTTTAAGGTTTTATCCTCATTATAAAAATAATTAGTTGATGTGGTATCGTACAGATATTCACTTTTCGTATAACTATGTCCACTACTTACTAATTTTTTTCGGTGGTAGCGTGGCTCAGTATGATACTCTTTTTGAATAATTTTACTGACTGTTGTATAATAAAATCGTGCTAAATTTCCACTCGCATTAAACTCATAATAATTTATTAATCCCTTATCTACGGCTACTTCCAAATCTTTTTTATCAATGATATCAAAAGCAATAGATTTTATTTTTTGAGTTTTTATATACTCTGCATTAAAGGGCAATTGTGTATCAAATGCTGATTCCGCTTGAGGCAAAATAGTTTGTGCACTTAGAATTGAGTAATTAGTGTTTAGTAATAAGATACTAGTTATAAAAAAACAAACATAAAACTTTTGTAATAGTTTACTTAGAAAAAATTTATATGTACTAACGTTCAGTGCCAATTTGTTTTAAAGCATCATTCACTATTTGCGTTGGCATTAAACAACTATTGTTTTTACAAACATATATATTGGTTTCATTTTCCATATACCTGTTTTTAACCAAAGGCAAATCGCTCGATTTATCGCTTAAAGCAAATATCACATTTGGAAGCGTTTGTTTGTAAAGCTCCAAAAACTTTTCATTAACAGTTTTACCAACAATTACAACCTCGGTTTGTGGCTGCAAATTTTGTAACAATAACATAGCCCAATTACTATAACCAGCTCCATAGCTCTGAATTTCACCAATAACAGACTTTAATAAAGCTTCCGAAATTTCCGCATAATTTATATCATCGAAATAGACAGATAGTTGCTTTAAATTAATTGCTATTTGTGAACTTGACGCTGGAATCACATTATCACTCCATTCGGCTTTACGCACAATTAACTTTTCCTGAGAAGCATCCGTGTAATAAAATGTTTTATCTTTTTCTACGTAAAAATTTTGTAATGTATAATCACATAATTCCTTTGCTTTATTTAACCAACTTTCATTTTGAGTTATTAAATACACGCTCATAAATGCATCTATCACAAAAGCATAATCATCTAAAAAGCCTGCTATTTCTGTTTTTTGGTTAACTACACGTAATAGCTTTCCGTTTAATTTGCAATAATTATTTAATAGATAATTAGCATTATTAATCGCTAAGGTTTTAAACGTTTCTTCTTCAAATACAAAATAGGCTTCGGTTAAAGCCTTACACATTAAGCCATTCCACGATGCCAATATTTTATTATCTAAACCCGGCTTTGTTCGTTTTTCTCTTTCTGTAAATAAAACTTGCTTTGCTTTTAAAATAAGAGTTTCTAACTGTTCCAGAGTTAAATTATTTTTCAATGCAATTTGCGCATCATCAGTGTCACGCATCAATACATAATTATCGTGCTCCCAATAACCAACATCATTCACACAATAATAATCAGCAAAAACGGCAAAATCATCTCCTAATAAACTCTCTAATTCATCTTTTCCCCAAACATAAAACTTACCTTCTTCACCTTCTGTATCCGCATCTAATGCCGAATAAAATCCAAATTTTGCGTTAGTTAATTCTCTACTTACAAATTCTATGGTTTCGTAAACTACTTTTTTATACAAGGGATTTTTTGATTGCTTGTAGGCTCGCGAATACAAACTAACTAACTGCGCATTATCATACAACATTTTCTCGAAATGAGGAACCTTCCAAAATGTATCGGTACTGTACCTTGCAAAGCCACCACCTATATGATCGTAAATACCACCCCAGGCCATTTTAGTTAGCGTTAAGTCTATTTGTGTTTTTACAGCTAAATCATTTTCGTAAAAATTATAATTCAATAAAAATAAATAGTTATTTGGTAAAGGGAATTTTGGCGCACGATTTGGCCCGCCGTATTCTGTATCGAATGATAATTTCCATTTATTGATAGATTTATATAACGTATCATTCGTAAATTCTTCGTCAACACTATTTTTCGGAATCTCCAAATGTTCTAATCCCTCCGTTAAATTGGTTGCGTACTCGTAAGCCTTATCGGGATTTTTTTTAAACAACTCTGCTAAATTCAATAAAATATTTATCCATTGTTGTTTCGGGAAATAGGTTCCACCATAAACTGGTCTGCCATCAGGTAAAGCAAAACAATTTAATGGCCATCCACCCTGCCCTGTCATTAATTGCACAGCACCCATATACACCATATCTATATCAGGTCGCTCTTCTCTATCAACTTTTATATTAATAAAATGTTCGTTCATAATTGCCGCCACTTGCACATCTTCAAAACTCTCGTGTTCCATAACGTGGCACCAATGGCAAGCACTGTAACCAATGCTCACTAAAATTAATTTATTTTCTTTTTTAGCAAGTTCTAATGTTGCGTCGTTCCAAGCATGCCAATTAACAGGGTTATTTGCGTGCTGTAATAAATACGGACTTGTTTCGTTTATGAGGCTGTTCGACATTAGTATATAGTTGGATTAAAGAATTAAAAGTTACCCTAATTCAGTTTACAAAAAAGGATTGCTCACACGCTCCACACCAATAGAAGTTACTGGACCGTGACCACTATACACTTTCATAGTATCTCCCAAAGGCAATAGTTTTGTAATAATAGATTGTATTAACGTTTCGTGAT
>JAYSTR010000139.1:0-9477 GCA_043719555.1 Bacteroidota bacterium
AGTAGCATTGCATCAAAGTAACCAAGAAGGCGAACGACGTGATGGTATGGATATTGTATTAATTGCAGTGACAAAAAATGCTGATACAATACAATATGCAGGTGCAAACAGACCATTGTGGATTTATCGTAAAGAAAAAAAATACGAATTGGAAATTATTAAGGCTACTAAATCTCCTATTGGTGGTTTAGAATTAGAGGGTAGTAGAGTTTACGAGAATCATACTATACCTGTAACTAAAGGCGATTTATTATATCTGTTTAGCGATGGTTATGCCGATCAGTTTGGTGGACCAAAAGGTAAAAAGTTTATGTTGACTAATATGCAAAAAACTATTTTGGACATTGCAGAAAAATCAATGCCTGAACAAAAACAACATCTAAAAACAAGTTTTAAAAATTGGCGTCAGGAAAATGAACAAGTGGATGATGTGCTAGTAATTGGCATTAAAATTTAATCCAAGTTTACTTTCGTGGATAATGCCGAGGTAATAGTAAACACTCGTTCTATGGTTTTGGTGGTTTCAGTAACATTTTCGTAGCGATACTCTAATTTATAAGTGCCAGGCTGTAGATAAATAATTTCGTTTTTATCTGTATTTTTTAAATTACAAACCCACGTTACTTTTTTGCCATCATCTGTATAAATACTTCCAAAGCCATTGCCACTCTTAGTTATATAGGCATTACCTGATGTGGGAACTTTTATCGTATTAGTACTACTTTGTTTTATTTCTACATCGTACAAATTAATGCGAGGCAAGGTCAAAATTTCAATATCATATTTGCCCACTAAATACTTTTCAGTTTTTCCAAAATCCTGAATGTTTAAGGTATTCATATCGCCTTTTTTACGAATCACGCTCGTAGGGTAATACTTACTTAAAGTTCCTTCTAAATCTAACTTTAAATAGCCTTGTGGCGCATCAATTGATATTGTATTGTGTACGCCTTGTTTAATAACAATGTTTTTTTTCTCAATAGGAGGAATCGTATGCACTAATAAATCATACGTTTTAAAGGGATTTAAAATTAACGTATCAGGGTTTCCTCTGTGATTGATAGTGTGTAAATAATTATATTTTATTTGTTTGGTTGATGCATCAAAAAAAGTCATATTCACATCTGATTCAGTGGGCTTTTTTTCTGTGTCTAACAAATCAACTTCAACCGTTGTTTGCATAATGGCTTCGGTTAATACTAAATTCAATACGTCTTTAAAATTAGCTTCGTTACTGACATCGTAAAATTTACCCATACATCCAAAAGCATCAGCAAACTTGGCATCTAAACCAACTCCGATTACAAAGGGGCGCAAAAATATTCCTTTTTTTTGTAAGGCAGCAGAAACTTCACACGGAAATCCACCACATTCCTCAATACCATCGGTAATTAAAATAACAATATTTCGGCAATCGCTACAAGGTGTAAAGTCTGCAACAGATTCGCCTAAGGAGTAGGCTATAGGCGTTGTACCTAAAGGCTCTAATTTTTGTATACGTTGTTTTATTTGAGTTGCTGTTTGTGATACAGGACCAAAGGGAACTTCAAGTTTAGTATCCTTGCAATTACGGGTTGGTTTAATAAAAGTAGTGTGTCCATAACAACGCAATGCTAATTCTAAATTCGGAATTGTTTTTAAACTATCTAAAAACTCACCCATTATTTTTTTAGCGACATCAATTTTCACATTGCTGTTCCAAGGCGCATACATACTGTATGAATCATCAAAAATAAAAAGAATACGATTAGTCGTTTGAGACTTTAGATTAAAGAAATTAGTAATTAGTAATAAGAAAAATAAAACAGATTTTAAGTTTTTAGTTTTTAATATGTAATTACATTTAACATTGTTTACATCTGTCATTCTACTGTATACTTAAATCTAAATACTATTTATCTTACACTAGTAATCACCAAGAGTTTCAGCATTTTGTGCTAAAGCTTTTGCTAATTGCTCATCATTAGGAGCAGAACCATGCCATTTGTGAGTGCCCATCATATAATCAACACCATGTCCCATTTCTGTTTTCATAATATTGATGATTGGTTTACCTTTTCCTACAAACGATTTAGCTTTGTTTAATCCTTCAATTACCGAAGCAATATCATTACCTTTTTCGGTTTCAATAACTTCCCAACCAAAAGCTAAAAATTTAGCTTTTAAATCTCCTAGTGATAAAACATTATCGACATCACCATCAATCTGACGTCCATTATAATCAATCGTAGCAATGTAATTATCCACTTTGTTAGCGGCTGCATACATTAAGGCTTCCCAAATCTGACCTTCTTGTAATTCGCCATCACCATGTAAACTATATACGATTGAATGATCATTGTTTAATTTTTTAGCAAGAGCTGCACCAATGGCTACACTCATTCCTTGCCCTAATGAACCACTAGCGATACGTACACCAGGTAAATGCTCATGAGTTGTAGGATGACCTTGTAAACGAGTATTTAATTTACGGAAAGTTACTAATTCATTAACGGGAAAGTAACCTACACGAGCTAAAACACTATAAAATACAGGAGAAATATGCCCGTTACTTAAAAAAAATAAATCTTCACCAATACCATCCATGCTAAATTTAGCTGGATTGTGTTTCATGGTGTCGTTATATAATACAACTAAAAATTCAGCACAACCTAATGATCCACCTGGGTGGCCAGAACTAACAGCATGTACCATGCGAACTATATCTCTGCGAACTTGGGTTGTTATTTTCTGTAAAGTTGTTATATCTGCCATAATTTATTTTTTTACAAAAATACTATTTGCCAATGCTTTACAATGCTAATGTTGATAATAAATTGAGGATGTTTAAAATTATTCCTATAAAAAAAGCCTGTATCTATTTTGAATACAGGCTTTAAGCTTTTTATTTAAAATTAATTAGTTAATCATAACGCCACGCACGCGAGCAATTTCGCCAATAATTTCAGCTAATTGTTCATCATTGATGTTAACGGTACTTTTACTATTGTTTATAATAACTAACTGACCATTTACCTCTTTCGTTTCTGGCTCTTTATATTCATAAGTAATATTAATTTTACTGTAAATACCTTTTAGTTTTTCAAATTCAGTTACAATTTGAGCAAAGTATTTATCGTTTTTGTAAGCATTTAAAATCAATAAAATATTATCTAAGTTAATTTTCTCGAAACCAATTTTCTCAATTAAATCTTTACTTGGTTTTGCTTTAGCAACCTGGCAAGCAATATTAACGCCTTCTAACCAAGCACCCGAAATCATTAACACACTTAACTCGCTACGGTTTTGTGTACGCAAGTGAGCATCCATTTTATTAAAATTCTCTGTACTGATAAATATTAATGAATCGTAATTTTTATTATTTGTAGCTAAACGCTTCAATGTTTCAAAATCAAAAAACTGTCCAACTTTAATTCCATCTGATAATTTACGAACGCTATTTAAGTATTCCATAGCCGAAAACGTTTTTTCGTAAATATTTATGTAACCTAAATCAGCGCTATAAACACCCACATTAAAGGCCATTTTGTAGTTAGTATTGTATTTTTCTACATTTGTTGTTGGATTTAATAACGTTACATCATATGATTGTCCATTATCTTTTAACATCGATGCCATTTCTAAAGGCGACGGAATAGATTGTATGATATCATTAATTACTTCGGCAGAAATATCTGGTTTTGCTTGTTGCGCAATTGTATCAACAGTATCCTTTTTTGCAACAAGTTGATCATCATTTCCTCCACAATTTGTAAATACAAATGCTGATGCAACTAATGTTAAGGTTGGTAAAAGTAATTTTTTCATAATGTGCTTTTTATATATGCTTGTATATGCTTTTATAATAATTAGTGCTTGTTACAATCCTGCAGATTTCATAAATCCGATTACATTAACACCACAAGGATCTTTAGAGTCTTCGTAAAACGATTCAATATAATACATTCCTGTAGCTGAACAAGGGTATTCAATTGATGGATAAACTTTTTTCTTTTGTTTGTTAGTTGCTATTAAATTTTTTGAACGATCATAAACATTTACAACCAAACGACTACCCTTAATTTCTTGGTCGCAACATAAAATTTTGTAGGTTGAACCTTTACTAAATAAGTATGAAATTTGATTTGGTGCTGGTTGAAGTTTTGTTTGATCAACATAAATTGTTTTAATATAGGTGTAATCACCTCCAAGATTTGAAGAGCAATTACTAGTAGAGCATTGCCCACACATGTTAAAACTTAAAATAGATAATAGAAGTACCGATACAATTGCTTTCATGATAAATATAGGTTTGGTTTAAAAACTGGAACTTTTCGTTAACGAATTTAAGAGTTTCTTTAATAATTCAAAATATAAAGTGATAAATAATATGACACTTACCATCCAAATTACCAAGATGTTAAATACAAAGGTACTTACTTGTGTGCCAAATAAGTATTTATATGGAGTAAAAAAGTGAGTTTTAGTTGAAATATATTGTTTAGGAGGATCTATAAAAATGGCATCAATTTGTTGCACCAATCTCCCATCTTCTAAAATATATTTGTTTTTAATGTAGCCTTTTTTAATAACATCTTCTAAATATTCATTTGAATAACTGTTTTTGATACGTAAAAAGCGTTCTTGCCCCTCTGGACTATCAACAAAACTAGATACTTGTAAGTTACGCTCTTTATCTAACTCATTAAATTGTTGATTGTATAAGGTATTTAAACGACTAAAATGTAGGTTAATTAATTCGTAAGTATCTGGTGTATAATTAAACTGATCAATATCATTTAACCCTTTCATTACAACAGTTGGGTTCAATTTCGCTTCATTGTTTAATTCTAATTGTAGGATAGATAATTTTTCACGCAAAGCAACATGTTCTTCATCTGTTCCTTTACCAAATAATTTTAAGGCATCAGTATTAACTTGCGTTAATTCTGGAATATAATAAGTCATTTTATTATTAAGCTGACTAATTTTTTTATCTAATTCAAAAAATGGTTGCTCGTAATTATTATTTCTAAACTGCTCAACCATTAACCCTTCATAACCCCACCGCGAGGGCATTACACTTGCTATAGGAGGCACACCAGTTCCTCCGCCAATGTAGGAGTTTAACTTGTCAAAAGTAAACATCGCGCCACCTAAAATCATTTGAGGAATAATTAATAAGGGGATAATAATATAAATAGTTACGGCCGAATTAAACGCATTGGAAATATTTAAACCAATTAAATTAGAGCAGCACGATACTGTAAATAACATTAACCAAAAGCTAAAATACATTCCTTTTAATTCGATAATAGAATTACCAACTACAGTAAACAATAAGCTTTGTATTGCTGATATTGTAAATAAGATAACAATTTTAGAAAGGAAATAAGCCATAGGGCTTAAGTTTAAAAAACGTTCGCGTTTTAATATTTTACGGTCTTTAAAAATTTCTTCGGCACTAACTGTTAACCCTATAAATAGCATAACAATAATGCTCATAAATATATAAGCAGGAATATTATCGTTATCTCTAAACATGTACTTAGCATCTTTTGTTTTAGCAGTGTATCTAATGATAAACGATAAAATGAAAGCAAGTAGGGGAGCCTCTAATAAGTTAATTAAAATATATTGCGTGTTTGCTAATTTTGAAAACACATCACGTTTTGTGAATACAGCAAATTGTTTAGCGCGTTTTGGTATAGAGCTTAAAATTTCGATAGTACTAAACGCTTTTTCCTGAAAAGTAACTATGGTGTTTTTTAAATAAAGTTCATTCCAATCAGCTGGTAAATACTTTCTGTTTTCTGTGTTTTCACCATACTCATCAACCTCTTTCGATTCAATTAAATTAAATATTAATTCAGGATTAACGTTTCCACAACTATCACATTCACCTATATCACTATTTAGTTGATTTGTAATCTTTTTAAAATACATGACACCTTCTACTGGATTACCATAATAAATTGGTAAACCACCTACATCTAATAAAAATAATTTATCAAACATTTTGTAAATATCCGATGATGGCTGATGGATAACTACAAAAATAAGTTTACCTCGTTGTGATAACTCTTTAAGTAAGTCCATTACATTTTCTGAGTCACGGCTTGATAAACCAGATGTAGGTTCATCCACAAATAATATAGCGGGTTCGCGAATAAGTTCTAATGCGATATTTAAACGCTTACGCTGACCACCACTAATTTTTTTATTTAACGGACTACCAACAATAACATCTCTAATTTCATATAACCCCAAACTATAGAGTGTTTGAGATACTTGTTTCTCTAGTTGTTCCGGAGATTTATCTTTAAAACAAAGCTCTGCATTATAATATAAATTTTTGTAAACACTTAGTTCTTCAAATAATAAGTCATCTTGTGAGATATATCCAACTAAGCCTTCAACATCTTTTTTATCATTAAAAATGTTTTTTCCATTAATTAAAACAGCCCCTTTACTAGGTTTTTCTAAACCACATAAAACATTTAGTAAAGTTGTTTTACCAGCTCCGCTGGCACCCATTATACTTACTAATGTTCCTGATTTTTCTTCGAGGTTAATATTATTTAATGCAACTTTTCCATTCGGAAAAGTAAACTCTAATTCCTTACACTGAAAAGTTAATTGAGTATAATCTGTTTTTGTAACAAAAGTATTGGCAATTTCGCTATAGTATGATGTGCCTCGCGGCATACGCAAAGTACTACCAGGTGCTAATATATAAATGGTATTTTGTTGTATTGGTAAACCATTTAAAAACACTTCGCTATCACCATTATAACGTAAAAAGTAAAGGTTTACACTCTGTATTTTAGCTACTGAAATATTACCATCTAAGCCATGCGCATGCAAGTGATGAGTACCAGTTATATAATTGAGAGTAACAATTTGTTTATCATCAATTACTAATAAATCTTCATTTTCTTGTGAATATGGGTCATCGCTTACAATAAAATGCGACATCAATTTACGCTCCTCTTCGCTTATATTAAATACTGTACTTACAGTATCAATAATAGCTAAACGTTGAGGAGTAAATTCATTACGAGATTTTAATAATTCTAATAATCTTATAAATACAACTGCTTTTTGTTTTTGAACTAACGTTTTGTTAATTTTTTTACAAATTGCTAAAGTTTTAACTGAATCTAAAACCGAAGTCAATTTTGGTTTTTCAGTTTCTTCAGAGGGTAACTCTTCTTTTCGTTTGCTTTCTTTTTCAACTAAAAAGCTGTCATATAATTCTAAATACTCAGTTACTTTATTTTTTGATAACTGGTTCTTTAAAAATAACTCAACAAATAATCTATGTGAAACATTAGCGCCAGTATCTTGTTTAGAGATAATGGCGAACAATTGCATTAGGGCTTTTAGTATTTCCTCACTCATAAATTAATTTTAGAAGAGCTATTTATATTAATAGGGTTTCATAGTAAACGGAATACTTACTAATTCCGAATACTCTTCACCAGCTTCTAACATATCATCATCATCTTTATCATAATGCCAACCGATAGTAATTTTTGTTCCTTTACCTTCAGCAATTTCATCTAATTTCATTAAAATATCTAATAATAATTTTGATGAAGCAGTATTAAAATATTCTAATTTAATATCAAAATTCATTTCAGGTGTTGGGCTTTCTCCAAATGCTGTTAACCACTCTAGTGTAGGTTTATAAAAAGTAACCACATCTTCAGGCAATGAACGGCCACTTATTGAGTAAGTTCCACTTGCTTTGTCTAATAAAATTTCTGGTGTATCTTCTGATCCTGTATTTTTATAAGCTTCCATGTTTGTTCGTTTATATCGTTTTGTTTATTATTTAAATTGGTTATTTTAGTCTTTAGAAGGGCTTTTAGATACTCTGCATAATAATGTAAAGTATGAAATACCTGGTTGAATTTCTTCAAAAGCATATTCTAATTGATTCTCTGATTTACGTGCCATATCTACAAAGCCTAAGCCAGCTCCACCAACTTCAGAAACTGTTGATGCTAATCTTAATTCTTTAAATAAAGCTTTTAATCCTTCTTTATCTAATGAATTTACTAAATCTATTTTATCTTTTACGATGTGAATATTTGCTGTTTTAATTGGGTTACCACTAATGATTAATAAATCATCTTCAGTATCACCAACCATAAAAATAGCAGTCTTATGTTCAAGACCATCAACATGCTGATGCTTACAAATATTTTGTAAGGCTTCAACCATAACATTGTAAACTTTCTTTTTAACGCCTGAATCAATATTATCACTGCTAAGGTTTCTCTCAGTCATCGATAATACATTTTTAGTTATCTCCTGATTAAATTCGCCTTCATATATCATTACCAAATTATTTTGTTCCATAATTTGGTGAAACTCGTGTATAGATGTTATTTCCATAATTTTTATTTTTGAGGTATAACAATATTTATAGATGTACTTAATGTAAAATAAGATGATTCATCATTTATTTTTATAAACTCATAATCTAATTTATTACCTGATTTTTTCGCAATATCAATTAAACCTAAACCTGCATTTCCTTTACCACTAAAGGAGGCTTCAACAATTAATTTACGGTAAATGTCAGATAATTCCTCTTTCGACATCGTATTTACAGCTTGTAATTTATTTTCTAAATTATTCACTCTATCATTAGGAATAACATTCCCACTATAAATAACATATTTATCGTTTAATTT
This sequence comes from Bacteroidota bacterium, assembly GCA_043719555.1. Taxonomy (GTDB): domain Bacteria; phylum Bacteroidota; class Bacteroidia; order B-17B0; family Aurantibacillaceae; genus UBA4416. Next base: position 8,688 of record JAYSTR010000139.1, read on the forward strand.
ACCAACCATAAATAAACTATCTTTTTGCGGATTATTTTCTCCTGTGTGTTTACTAATGTTTTGTAAACATTCTACCATTACATTAAATACTTTTTTCTTTGTAGATGTATATGTTCCATCAATTTCCAGCTTACGCTCGGCCAAATATAATAATGACATCGTTATTTCTTCTGATACAAAACCACGATACGATAACATAAACTTATGTGCCCGCATTTTTGTGCTTAATTCTTTTACAAACGATAATTTAGTTCCCATTATTTGTATGATTTGATTTTTAGTAAATTTAATAATATTTTCAGTGGTTTAAAATTTAATTCCCATCATTAAAACATCATCCATTTGTTTGTAATTACCCTTCCACGTTTCAAATTCTTTTTCAATAATTTGTTTTAAAGGTTGCATTTCCTGTGTTGTATTTTGTTCAATTAATTCACGAACTTTTTTGCTCATAAATTTCTGTTTCCCATCTACTCCACCAAACTGATCAGGTAATCCATCGGTATTAAATAAAATAACATCGCCTTTTTGCATTTTAATAGTCGTATTTATAAATGGCTTGCGTGTTTTATAAGTCATACCTGCAATAGGATATTTATCTCCTTTTATTTCTTCAAAAGCACCATTTTTAATTAAATAACCAGGTCGGTGAGCACCTGCATAATCAATCGTCATAGTTTTGGTATTTACACAAAGCATTGCTACATCCATCCCATCTTTTGAGTCGCTACCTTCCACATCTTGTTTTAATGTTTGTTGAACTCGTTCATGCAATAGATCTAACAAAATA
>JAYSTR010000140.1:0-9447 GCA_043719555.1 Bacteroidota bacterium
ACCTGGAGGCTATGGCGGTAAGGATTTATATCGAGTTAAAAAAATGCCAAATGGCAAATGGTCGAAACCCCAAAATTTAGGTAAAGATATTAATACCGATAGAGATGAGGATTCCCCATTTTTGCATCCTGATGGTTATACCTTATACTTTAGTTCTAAAGGGCACAACTCTATGGGAGAGTACGATGTCTTTAAATCAACTATTGATTTAGATGCTAATAAATATTCTGCTCCAACTAACTTAGGCTCACCAATTAATACTGTTAATAACGATATCTTTTTTGTTTTAAATGCCAGTGGAACTAGAGGTTATTATTCTTCAATTAGAGAAGACTCTTATGGTGCTAGTGATATCTATCAAATTGATACACGCTTTGGAGATAATGATTTAAAGGTTAAACACGGACGTATAATGTCGGGTACAAATCCTCAAAAAGCAAAAATTACTTTAATAGATATTGAAAGTAAAACGATTTGTGGCATATTTAATGCGAGCCCGAAAACAGGTAAATTTTTATTAATAATGAACCCATTAAAAAGCTATAAAGCATTAATTGAAGAAGATGGATTTCAAACAATGATACAGGAGTTTGAACCTTTAGCTAAGGAAAATTCTGACACGGAAGTTATTTTTAGTCTTACTAAAAAGAAATAAAAAAAGTGCATCGAATTCGATGCACTTTTTTTACGTTATTTTTTATTTTTAAATTTCTTTTTCTTCAAATATAATTCCAACTTTTTCTAATTCACTTAACATTGGTTCATAAATTTCTTTAACAATAGGAATTTGTACGCCATATAATTTAAACTTCCCTGTTAAAAAGTTTTTAATAGTTATGGCTAAAGGTAAACCAACTGTTTTAGCCATAGCGGTGTGTACTTCATCATCTCCAATTACTACTAAAGATGAAGTTAATTTTTTAGTTTGTTGATTTAATTCGTACTCAAAAATATGTTGCATCACAATCATATCTTTATCGCCTTTTTTAAGTAACCATTTTTCTTCTAATAAACTTTGTAATAACTCAGCAGGAGAACCTTCTTTAAGAGTAATAGGTTTATTATTAAATAGATCTAGGTATTCTAATTTAGACATTACCTCAGCATCCATCTCAGAACTCATAAAAGCAGTTAATTTATCTTTAATAGATTGTGGTCCTTTTGGCAAAAACGATTCTAACAAACTTGTGTATGTTAAAGTATTCGCATTTTTTATTTTATATGAATCATCCGTTAAGCCAAGCTTTACAAAGACATTCCACGCTTTGCAATAACCTGGCATACGCAATGTGCCTCGCAACATAGTACTTGCTTCCTGCAATTCGTATGGGTCTTTATACCCAATACTATCACGGTTTGCATAAGCGTCAAACTTTCCATAACCATCTACTTCTATCGTTTCTATTTGAGAATAAATACGATTGTAAGGAATAAATTTCAGTTTATTATCATCGATGTATTGCGCCGTACCTTGCCCTGCTAATACAACATTACGTGGGTTCCAGCTAAACTTGTATCCCCATGGATTATCATTACTTTCAGGTGCAACCAAACCACCACAAAACGATTTAAAAGATTTTATTTTGCCACCTTGTGCATGAATATGGTGTATAATTTTCATAGCAGATGCATGATCAATACCCGGATCTAAACCACATTCATTCAACAATAAAATGTTTTTTTGTTGAGCTTCTGCATCTAATTCACGCATTTCATTACTCACGTAGCTAGCTGTTGCAAGGTGTTTACCAAGTCGTACGCAATCTTTTGCAACATCGCCATGCATAAATGCTGGCAACATCGATACAACAAAAGTTGCTTCACTAATTAATTTCTCTCGCAAACTTGCATTAGTCACATCAAACTCTACGGCAGTTGCTACATCTGCATAAGCAGCAATTTTAGCATCAACAGCTTGTTTATTAGCATCGGCAATAATGATGTGCCAGTTATGTTGTTTTGCATTATCTAATAAATAGGTAATTAAACTTGAGGATGAGCGACCTGCGCCAATAATTAAAATAGTGTTCATAAGGTAATATCTCTTACAAAAATAACTTTAAATTTGTTAAAGCAAAAAATCAAATTAATGATAAAGTATTTAGTATGTATATGGTGTTGTTTTGGGATATTTGAGAGTTTATTTTCTCAAGATAACTCCATCGTTATTGTTAGCGCAATTGGAAAACCCATTTATGTTATGATTAATGGCGATTCTATTAACAAAAAAGAGCAAGGAATAGTAAAGGCATTTCAAGTTGGGAGCGGAAATCAACATATCAAAATTACTGCTAAAATTAATAAAACTACGTTAGAATATAGCGATTCTATTTTATTAAGCGATAAATCCAAGTTTATAAATAAGGAATTTACCTATGGTTTAATTTTAGAAAACGAAAAATTAGCCTTAGTTTTTAAATCAGTGTCCGAAAAATCTGGTCCAAAAACACCAATTATTCCCACGGAGCCAAAGGAAGTCGTTCCATTAGAAGACAACAGCAAATATGGCAACTTGTATCAGGCGAAAAATAACAAACCTGTGTTTTATTCGAATTATAATGCGGTTTCGAAGAGTTGTATGTCTAATTTAACCGAAAAAGAAATTCAATATGCCTTAAATTTAATTACTAAAGCAAACGACGATGAGCGCAAAGTAAGATATGTGTTAGAAATACTGATTAATAATTGCTATTCAGTCAGTCAAATTAAACAAGTAATTAACACTTTATCTATTGATATGGATAAATTAAATAGTTGCAAAACTGCTTATGAACATTTAACAGATAAACAGAATGCATCAACATTTTTAGAAATACTTAAATATGAGAGTATGAAAGAATCGTATGTTGATTTTTTAAAAGATCAAACTACACTTCTTCAGCAAACCCAATTAAACTGTGTAACTCCCGTTGATGAAAAACAATTTGATGAGTTTTTAAACAAAATTAAAATTGGGGGTTACGAAAATGAAAAAATAAAAGTTTGTAAAAAAATATTTGCTTCACATTGTTTTAGCACTGAACAAATAAAAAAAATAGCTGTATTCTTTTCGCACGACAGAGAAACCTTCGAATTATTTAAAACAGCTTATCCTGTAATTACAGATAAAGAAAATGCGAAAACATTAATATCCGAATTTCAGTTTTCCGAAACAAAAACTGAGTTTTTACAATTCATATCTAAATAAAATGAACAACACTAAATTTACTATAGTTGGTATTTTGGGCGCAATAGCTGTAGCTTTTGGGGCCTTAGGTGCGCATTTTTTAAAACAAAAAATGCAATTGGGCCTCTTAACTTCCGATCAATTAAATGGTTTTGATACAGGTGTGAAATATCAAATGTATCATGTTATTGTAATGTTGGTTTTAATTTTATGGTCTCAAAAAAATTCCCATAAATATTTAGTTTGGTCATTTAATTGCTTTTTAATAGGCATAGTCATGTTTTCGGGATCCTTGTACTTTTTATGTACCCGTAATTTATTTGGAGCAGACTGGCTAAAGATGTTAGGCCCAATTACGCCTATAGGTGGTTTATTTTTTATAGCTGGCTGGATTTTCATAGCATTAGTTGGGATGCAAAAAAAGTCGTAGTTTTTTGTGAATAAAATGTAAATAGCGTTACTGCTTAATTAATTACATTCGCGTAAAAAATTAAGTTATGGCAATCGAACACATTAAATGTTTAATTATAGGCTCAGGCCCCGCAGGATACACAGCAGCAATTTACGCAGCTCGCGCAGATTTAAAACCAATTCTCTATACAGGATTAACGCCAGGCGGTCAGTTAACTGAAACTACTGAAGTTGATAATTTTCCAGGTTATCCAAAAGGGATTACTGGACCAGAATTAATGGAAGATTTAAAAGCACAAGCTGAGCGTTTTGGCACACAAGTGCGATTTGGGATGGCTACTAAAGCCGATTTAAATGCAACTCCAAAACGTATTTGGATAGATGAGACCACCGAAATTACAGCTGACTCAGTAATTATTTCAACTGGTGCATCTGCTAAATGGTTAGGTTTAGAGAACGAAAATCGTTTACGATTAAATGCAGGTGGTGTATCTGCTTGTGCTGTATGTGATGGTTTCTTTTACAAAGGACAAGATGTAGCCATTGTTGGCGCTGGCGATACAGCGGCTGAAGAAGCAACCTACTTATCTAAACTTTGCAAAAAAGTATATATGATTGTTCGTAAAGGTGAGATGCGTGCTAGTAAAGCCATGCAACATCGCGTAAAAAACACCTCTAATATTGAAGTATTATATAATAGCGAAACTCACGACATTTTAGGAAAAGAAATGGTTGAAGGCGTACAAGTTAAAAATGCATTAACCAATGAAATTCGTTTATTAGATGTAACTGGATTTTTTGTGGCCATTGGTCATAAACCAAATACTGACATTGTAAAAGGACAAATTGATATGGATGAAACAGGGTACATTACTGTTATTCCGGGCTCTACAAAAACTAACATTGCTGGTGTATTTGCAGTAGGTGATTGCGCTGACAAAACCTACCGTCAAGCCGTTACTGCTGCAGGAAGTGGATGTATGGGAGCTTTAGATGCTGAACGCTATTTAGCCGAAACAGGAAATCATTAATTGCTGTATTTGAATTTTTACCTTTTTTTGTATATATTGCATAGTATTTTATTTAGTTAACCATATGATTTTTATTAGAACATATAGCCTCATTTTATTTTGTTTATTGAAAGTAACACTTTTTGCGCAGCGCTATAGCGATCAAGTACCTCAACTTAAACGTTATACACCAGCAGAAATTATTGATGCTGATTATGGTATCATTAAATTTAATAAGCTAGCGCCGTCAATGGGTGGAGACTCTATCAGATATACAAAAGACGGCTATAATGCGCAAGGTTGGCAAGAAGATTTCTATGTTAGTGGGAAATTATTACATAAGGGATTTTATACAGATGGGTTTATTAAAATATTTAAAAACTATTTCGAAAACGGGCAAGTTGAACGTAATTTAGTAAATACAGATCCTAAACGAAGTAAATTAGAAGTGTTTTATGAAGATGGAAAAGTAAAATCAAATATTACTTATTTTGATGGTAATCCTCAGAATCAATACGATTTTTACAGAAGTGGGGCGCCAGAATATGTTGAAGAAAATGATAAAGACATGGAGTTTTTGTATAAACGAAATTCTTATTTAGAAAACGGATTGCCAGTATCTATGTTTGAATTAGTTGATAAAAAAACTAAGCGATACTTAAAAAAAGAATTTTATGAAAATGGTAGAATCAAAGAAGAAGGTTCAATGATTTTACGAAAAGATTTAGGCGATTATCAAAAAGAAGGCGTGTGGACCTATTTTGACGATAAAGGAAATACGCTTAAAACTGAAAAGTACCATAACGGAGCTATAGAATAAAATCCAATATCTTATTTAATTCTTTTGATGAGCTATATAATTTAGCTTAGTATACAAAAACACTATTTATCATTACTAATTGCCAATTTGTATAGATAAATGATATTGTTATTGCTAAAAAAAATCGTGTTTTTTGAGATGTATTAATAAACACTAATCGTAAGCACTATGGCAGGAGTAAACAAAGTTATTTTAGTTGGAAATTTAGGTAAAGACCCAGAACTAAAATATTTAGAAGGTAATATTGCTCGTTTAAATTTCAGTATGGCTACCAGCGAATATCATAAAGATAAAAGTGGTAATAAAATTGAACAAACAGAATGGCATAATGTAGTTTTATGGCGAAGTATGGCAGAGAGTGCTGAAAAAGTTTTAAAAAAAGGTACTCAAATTTATGTTGAAGGTAAATTAGAAACGCGCCAGTGGACTGATAAAGATGGTAACAAAAGAAACATAACCGAAATTGTTGGCGAATCTTTCCTAGTATTACAAAAGCGCGATACAAATAATAATTCAACTGCAAGTGAAGATTTTAACTCAGTAAATTTTGATGATTTAGGTAAAAAAGGTGATTTACCTTTTTAATTAAATACGCAAATGTTTTTTCAAAATGGCTAATTCTAAAAAGAATTGGCCATTTTTATTTTTAAAAATTATCGCAAAATATTTAAAAAAAACAGGGTGTTTTAAAACTTTTAATTTATCGACAAAACAAGTTAATTAAGCACTAAAATAATTAGCTCTATATGTTAAATTGTAATATTCTTTTGGGATATTTTCTTTATATTTAATGATTATTATAATCTAATTACAGAATGAAAAAACTATTAACCTTATTATTTTTAAGTGTATCGTTGTTAATAAATGCGCAAGCTCCTAGCCAAATCTCTTATCAAGGTGTTGCACGAACTACAAATGGAACCGTTTTATCAAACTCTCCTATTGGGATAAAGTTTGATATCCACCAGGGCTCTGCAACTGGCTCTATCGTATTTAGTGAAACACATACAGGTTTAAACACAAATGCCTTTGGTTTATTTACAACATATATAGGTTCAGTAAATAATTTAGCAATAGTAAATTGGGCTGCTGGCCCATTTTTCATTGAAGTTTCTATTGACCCAAATACAGGCACTTATAATTCTTTAGGATCACAACAATTAATGAGTGTTCCGTATGCATTATACGCTGGCTCTGCTCCTGCTCCATTGGTAAGCTATACCAATAATATACTTTCAGTTGGCGGAAATACAACTGCTATTACAACTGGCTCAACAACTTATGTTCAAGGTAATGGCATTAGTATTACAGGAAATACAATTACAAACATAGCACCTAATCAAACCGTAAATATTACAGGGTCAGGCGTTTCAGGTGCATATCCAAACTACAGTATTACTTCCCCAACTGTGCAAACTTATAGTGCTGGCAACGGAATCGATATTAATGCATCGGGTGTTATTTCAAATACAGCTGTAGTTGTTACACCAACTATTATTGGTACAAATGGCACTCAAGTAAATGGCACTTACCCTAACTTAACTATTACTTCGCCAACTGTGCAAACATATAGTGCAGGAAGCGGAATCGACATAAATGCATCGGGTGTTATTTCAAATACTGCTGTAGTTGTTACACCAACTATTATAGGTACAAATGGTACTCAAGTAAATGGCACCTATCCTAACTTAACTATTACTTCGCCAACTGTGCAAACTTATAGTGCTGGCAACGGAATTGGAATTAATGCTTTGGGAGTTATTTCCAATACCGCAATAGCTGTAACACCGACTATTACAGGATTAGGAACCACAACTGTAAATGGGACTTATCCAACTTTAACTATTGAAACTCCAACCGTTGCACCAGATCAAATTGTTTCGTTGTTGGGTATAAACGCAGCAACAGTAACAGGAGCTTATCCAAACTTCACAGTCAATGTTCCTACTGGAACAACTTTACCAAATGGATTCAATGGTCAATTATTATTTCATAATGGTACTGTATGGGATACTATCCCTCGTAATAATTTATTTTTTGATGGTACAAATTTTGGAATTGGAACAACATCTCCGCAAGCAAATTTTCATGTTGTAGGCCGTGGTATATTTAACTCTGATTTAACAACTCCACAAATTTATACTGATAATATAAAAATTACTGGCGGCACATCAGGTCAAATATTAACAAGTGATCCTAGTGGCAACGGAACATGGCAAAATTTACCAACTGTCAGTACACCAACTATAATAAGTGGTGGTGTTGCCAATACAACAAATCCATCAACTAATGTGTATATAGTAGATGTTCCTGCTCCAGCCTTATCATATACAAATGCAACAAATGTATTAAGCTTATCCCAAAATGGTTCAGTATCAACGGTAACATTAACTGGCTTGGGTTCAAATACAATTAATATAGTTGGCAGTGGTATAGCAGCTGTTACTCCTACTACTGGAAGTAATTTTACGGTGAATGTTCCAAGTCCAGCATATACTTCAAATGGGCCAACAACTATAACAGGTTCATATCCTAACTACACTGTTAACTCTGTTGTTACTCCATCTACAACCCTAATACAAGGAAATAACATTACTTTAAATCAATCTGCTAATACCTATACCATTTCTTCACCAGCATATTCAATTACTTTGCCAGGCGGCAATACAGTTCTAATTACAAACGGCATCAGTACAAGTACTGCTGCAATTAACGCTACTAATTTAACTTTAACAGGTGTAAATAATAATATTTTATCTGCAGGTGGCAATACCGTTGGATTAAATAACTATGATGCTGGATCAAATCTTGCTAGAACTGGCATTGCTCCAAACTATACACTCTCTGCACCTAGTTACTCATTAACATCAAACTCAAATACCTTAACATTAAATAATGGCGTAAGTATTACTACTGCAACTGTTCCTGCGATTACTTTACCAATATTATCATATACTGCAGGTTCTTTAGGCGGAAAATTACAATCAGGTCCGGCTACAAACACAGTTAGTATTCCTAATTATACAATAACAAATACGACAAATACGATAAGTATTTCGAATGGAGTAGCAACTTCATCAGTGGCTATTCCAGTTCCAGTTTTATCCATAACAGGAAATACTTTACAATCAGGTCCTCTTAGTAACACGATAACTCTACCAGCTGGAATTTCAGGAACTGGAACGCAAAGTTATGTACCTGTTTGGACAACTACAAATTCAATAGGTAGCTCAACCATTAGTGATCAATTAGGGAATATTGGAATTAATGGTTTAGCGAATAATGAAGGAAGATTTGTTATTACCCATAATGCAACAACAGCCTATCCTTCTTTTCATTTAAAGGAAACTTCAGGTGCTTTAAGTCGAATTAAATTTTCGAATATAGGCGTTGCTAATAAGTATTTTGAAGCTGGAGCGAGCAATAATGCAACAGATGCCAATGCCGCTTATAGCTTAAGTTATTTTGATGGTGCAACCTACAAATCGCGTTTTTTAGTATATGGTAACGGGATGACATCAATTAATAATTTAAATACAGCCCTAGGAACATTTCACGTACAAGATAATACAACTAATGGCGGTATCATTTCCGAAGGATTTAATCAACCTGCGCAAGTTATTTTAGCACGAAATAATCAAACCGCATTAACAAGAATTGCCGTAAACGCTGGAGACAATTTAGGTAATTTAATTTTTAGTGGTTATAACAATGCGGGCAACTACAATGGTAATAGTGCAAAAATATCAGCTAAAGCTACCGAAGCTTTTACAAGTGTAAGTCAAGGCAGCGACATGTTATTTAGCACTGTGAAACTTGGAACTGTTACAACTTTAAATGTTTTAAAATTAGGCGATAATGGCGATGTAATTGTTAACCCAAATAATGATAGTAACAACTCTTTATTTTATGCAAAAACTAGAGTGCGTTTAGATTCTTCGTTAACATTTGGAGGTTATAACGCTACCTCTCCGCCTCAATCGTTTGTTGGAGAAGGGCGCATTTATTATGATCGAACTTTGCAAAAATTTAGAGTTTCA
>JAYSTR010000015.1:0-15703 GCA_043719555.1 Bacteroidota bacterium
TTTCGAAATCAGCTAAAAAGTTTTCTAACCATGCAATCGTTTCAACATCTAAATCGTTGGTAGGCTCATCTAATAATAAAATATCGGGGTTCCCAAAAATAGCTTGGGTTAATAAGATTTTAACTTTGTCTTTACCTGTTAAATCTTTCATCATTTTATAATGAGCATCAACTCCGATACCAACATTAGTCAATAAATTAGCCGCATCACTTTCGGCATTCCAACCATTCATTTCTCCAAATTCACCTTCTAATTCAGCTGCTTTTAAGCCATCCGCTTCAGTAAAATCTGGTTTAGCATAAATGGCATCTTTTTCTTTAATAATAGCGTGTAAACGTTTATTACCCATTAATACAGTATCTAATACTGTATATTCATCAAACTCAAAGTGATTTTGTTTTAGAACACTCATACGCATACCTGGTAAAATACTTACCTGGCCTTTTGTAGGATCAATATCGCCGGCCAAAATTTTCATAAAAGTAGATTTACCAGCACCATTAGCACCAATTAAACCATAACAATTACCCGGTACAAACTTTACGTTAACCTCGTCGAATAAAACACGTTTGCCATACTGCAAACTGATATTAGATACTGAAATCATGCTGTTAAAAATTTAGGCGGCAAAGATAGGCAAAATTAAAGAATCAGGCAATTTGAAAATAACCTTTTGGCAATTAACACTATTTAATTTTGCACGTAATTTAAATAAGTAATTTTGCTTAGTGGAAAAGCAATTAATTAAATACAACTCTTTATTTTATTTAATTGTATTTATTACGTTTTTCATTTGCACCTTATTACAACAATCAACTAAAGTTTATCAGAAAAACAGCACACTAAAGCAAGTTATTAGTATTCAAAAACAAATTGATGTTATTACAGCTGTTAGTGACATTGATGAAATTGAAGAGGATTTCATAATCTATTTTAATTATTTACACACATCTCCATTCTTTAAAACTAACAGATGTAAAGAAAAACAATTTGTTTCAAAATCTCGTTCTTTAAACGAAAACGGAAGTATACTTTATATAAAAAATCGAAGCCTCAGAATTTGATTTCCTGAAAACTCTCATTACAAGGTTATCAAATTATAAAATTAGATAGCCTTCGATTTTAGGCGTAAATAGCTCTAAATGTAATATTATAATATTATTTAAAAAACTCTATAATGAAATCAAATATCATCATCATTTCTATTTTCAACAGTCTACAAATATTTTCTCAACAAAATTTCATTAACGTTCCATCTGCAGAAGCCACTCAAAAACATAAATTATTTTTTCAGCAACAAATAAATTTTAATGAAATTATCCAATCAAATTCAACTATTGATTACGGTTTAGGGCATGGATTTGAAATAGGTGCCAACATTTTAGGATTAAACTTTAGTGAACGAAATAAATCCTTTATTATTAACGATACTAGCGATAAAGATCCTTACAACCCTTTAGTATTAATAAATGGACTGAAACAATTTCAAATATCAGATCAGTTTTCTATTTCAACTGGAGCGCAATTTGGATTAAATGTAATTGATAATAAAAATAATCCTATCGCTGGGCTAACATACATAAATGCTCGGTTATCAAATGTTTTAATAAAAAACAGTAGCTTGGTAATTGGTTCATACTACAATTCATTACATTTTGGCGGCACAGGAAATAGGGTTGGAACTTGGATTGGCACAGAAATACCTATTGTAAATAATTTTCATTTAATGACAGAAAGCGTTTTGGGGACTAACGCCTTATGTTTTACCTCTTTAGGATTAATATATTATCCTGTAAACTGGATGCCTTTAACTTTTGGCATACAGATTCCTAATACAAAAAACAATGCCTATTCATTGGTATTTGAATTAACTATACTACAATTAAAGTAGTTACAAACAGCATATAACATTATTCGTTAAATAAATGTAATTTTTAATCTAATACTATTAATAATCAGAAAAAAATAACCTACTTTTGATTTGGTGAAAAAACAAAAAGCCATATATACATCTATTTTCTTTTTGTGTTGTTTTATAACATCATTTGGTGTTAACACGTTTTACAATTTAAACACGTCAGTTTCTAAAATAAATAACTTTAAATTTTCTAAGGCTATTTCCATTTCATCAAAAGATGAAACTAAAGCATCTAACTTAGAAGTACTATTTGAAGAAACGGAAGATGAAACTGAAAATGATTTTGCATTACAAGCGTTTTTATTACCATTTTTTTTAGCTTATTTTCAATTTGCCGTTACTCATACAAAACCTGTAACATGTAGCTATTATAAAGTATCTCAAACTAACCCTATTTATTTAGAGGTTAGAAATTTTCGTATTTAGTACATTTTAGGCATATCATTTTGCCTTGTGAAGCAATTCACTAAAAATTAGTTTTAACTATTCAGTTTAAAACTAAGTTCAAATTTCATTTTATTTTCATTAAAAAAGAGTTTATGGATTTACATAATTCAACACATGATGTAGAACAACATAAGGGTTTTAACGAGCACGCCGTTTTACACGACTTAAAGCACTATTTGCCAGCACAAGCGCCATTAAAAGATTTCATACATCATAATACCCTACATGCTTTTCAAAATCAAAAATTTAAAGATGCAATTCGTAATGCATCACAAATGTTGGGATATAAAGTATCATTATCATTACAAGAGTTTAGAGATTTTTATGCATCGGGTAGAATAAAAAAAGAGAATTTATTAAAAGTAATCTCAGATAAAAAAGGATCAAATAACACACAAGAATGGCTCAAAAAAGCAACTATTACCGATTATGATACTTCGATTTCACCCTTTATTGGCAACTTACGCAACAATTGGAAGTCTCAATATCATATTAATTTAGATTCACTAGTTCACCCAATTTTGTTTCGTATTTTATGTAGTTATTTAGATCAGGGTATTGCTATTTGGAACTTTCCAACTCAAAATTTAAGCTTTCTAGAGGCTATTAAGGAATTGGAGGCAAACACCTACAGTAGTTTTTTTAAAACAGAAAGAGCAAAATCATTGCTTTATAATTCGGAATTAAAAATTACAGATGTATTACATTTATTAGTTGGTGATGAAAAATTATATAAACAATATATTTTCGATCAACAATTTTCTCATCAAGGCTGGAGTGGAATGGTATCTGCTATTGAAGACTTACCTCAAACATTATTAGATACTCGAAAAATTTCTACTAAAGAATTAATCATTCTTGAATCGTTATTAGAAATTGATGCCTTAGATGCTAAGTTTGGCGAAAACTGGGCAGCATTAGGACATAATTTAAAACACGAACCTGTAAATTTATTTGCTCCAACTCCTGCCACTGAATTAAGCGAAGTGCTTTCTATTTGGCAAGATGCTTATGAATGGAGTTATTACAATGATGTGTTAGTAGGTTTAACATCACCTCAAAAAGAAACTGAAAAAATCACGAAAAAAAACTTTCAAGCTATATTTTGCATAGATGATCGAGAGTGTTCTATTCGTCGATATTTAGAAGCTGAAGATGTAAATTGTGAAACCTTAGGAACTCCTGGTTTCTTTGGTGTTGAGTTTTTCTTTCAACCAGAAAATGGCAAGTTCTACACAAAACTTTGTCCTGCACCTGTTACTCCAAAATATTTAATTAAAGAAAATAACGCAAAAGATACACGCAAAAAAGATTTACATTTTCATAAGCAATCTCACTCTTTAGTTCGCGGTTGGTTTATGACTCAAGTTTTAGGTTTTAGTGCGGCATTAAAATTAGGGGTGCATATTTTTAAACCAACAATGACTGAAGGCACTGCCTCTTCTTTCAAACATATGGATCAGTTTTCAAGTTTATCAATCGAAAATAAAGATGTGAATGATAGAGAAAATGATTTACAAATTGGATTTACCATTGAAGAAATGGCAACTCGGGTTGAGGCTCAATTAAAAAGTATAGGTTTAATTTCTGATTTTGCTCCATTAATTTATATTGTTGGTCATGGAGCTAGTAGCATTAACAATCCTCACTTTTCGGCTTATGATTGTGGCGCTTGTAGTGGTCGTCCAGGTTCAGTAAATGCACGTGTTATGTCCTTTATGGCTAACCATACTAAGGTTAGAGAAATTTTAAAAACGAAAGGAATTGATATTCCAGTTACAACTCAATTTGTTGGTAGTTTACACGATACTACACGCGATGATATTTCGTTTTATGATTTAGATAAATTGTCTTCTGAAAACAAAATCATTCACGAAAAAAATCAAAAAACATTTGATATTGCCTTAGATAATAATTCTAAGGAACGTTCACGTCGTTTAGTTTCTATAGATTCAACATTAAGTCCAGCAAAAATACACGAACAAATTCGTACGCGTTCAGTTACCTTATTTGAGCCACGACCAGAATTAAATCATGCTACTAATGCTTTATGTATAGTAGGCGGTAGAGAATTAACCAAAAATTTATTTTTAGATAGACGTTCGTTTATGAATTCCTATCATTATAAAATAGATTTAAATGGCGATATGTTGGTTAATATTATGAAACCATTAGGGCCAGTTTGTGGCGGTATTAATTTAGAGTATTTCTTTTCGCGAGTAGATAATCAAAAATTAGGTGCTGGTACAAAATTACCACATAATGTAATGGGATTATTTGGTGTAGCAAATGGTATTGATGGCGATTTAAGACCAGGTTTACCAGGACAAATGATAGAAGTTCATGAACCTGTAAGATTATTAATTATTGTTGAACACTTTCCTGAAATTGTTTTAAAAACTATTAAATCGGTTGATGCCATGTACGAATGGTTTATTAATGAGTGGGTAAATTTAGTTGCTATAAATCCCGAAACAAAAGAGTTATCTGTATTTAAAGATGGCGCTTTTACAAGTTATACACCTTTATCTAAATCAGTAAGTCATGTTGCTAATTTAACACCTATCCTCGAAAAAGAAGAAGATAATTTACCTGTTTATTTAATCAATTAAATATAAAATAATTATGATCACATCATTAGTCCATTTTTTTATATTAATTCCATTAATTGGTTTTATTATAAATATTTTAATTTCTAAACAAAATGAAAATGCTATTTCAAAAGTAGCAATTATTACCCTTGGCCTGCATTTTATAGCAGCAATAGCATTTATCGGCTACTGGTTAATTAATGGTTTCCCTACGCATAATGTAAAAGACATTGTCTTATTTAAATCTGATGGTTATGAATTTTTTATTGATTTTTGTTTCGATAAAATTACTGCTACATACTTACTAGTTGGTTCATTTTTAACTTTTTTGGTAAGTATATATTGTAGTTATTATTTGCACCGCGAACCAGGGTACAAAAGGTTTTTTAATACCATTTTGTTTTTTTATATCGGGTACAACATCACAATATTTTCGGGTAACTTAGAAACTCTTTTTGTTGGATGGGAGATACTTGGAATCTCTTCTTTTTTATTAATTGCGTTTTATCGAGAGCGTTACTTACCAATAAAAAATGCATTAAAAGTATTTTCAATTTATCGTGTCGGAGACATTGGTTTAATATTAGCCATGTGGATGTGCCATCATTTATTTCATGAAAACATAACATTCTTACAATTAAAAAACGAACAATTAGTAAATATACACCTTGAAAACCACAGTATAATTGGGATTTTCATAGCATTAATGATTTTAATAACGGCAGCGGCAAAATCTGCACAGTTGCCATTTTCTTCATGGCTACCACGTGCTATGGAAGGCCCTACTCCATCAAGTGCCATTTTTTATGGCTCTTTATCAGTTCATTTGGGCGTATTCTTATTGTTACGTACAACAGAGTTATGGGAACATCAAACCTCTGCACGTGTAATTATTGGTTTATTAGGATTAACTTCAAGTATAGTTACAAGTGGGATAGCCAGAGTGCAGTCATCTGTAAAAAGTCAAATAGCATACGCTTCTATTTCACAAATTGGTTTAATTTTTATTGAGATTGCTTTAGGCTTTGAAAACTTAGCGTTAATACATTTTGCTGGAAATGCCTTTTTAAGAACTTATCAATTATTGGTATCTCCATCAGTAGTAAGTTACTTAATTCGTGAGCAGTTTTACAATTATGTTCCTCGTAAAGCAACTTTCGAAGACTTTATTCCTAAAAAAATACAGTACTCATTTTACATGTTAAGTTTAAAGGAATTTAATTTAGATACTTTACAATATAAATTATGGTGGCCATTAAAAAAAATGGGACGTAAACTAACATTCGTTACGGTAAAAAGCGCTTTGATGTTTTTTATACCGTTGTATTTAATTGGCGTTATTTTATTGATTTTACAAGATAACTTACCAACTGAAATACACGATGTGTTAGCTGCATTTTTTTCACTTATAGGATTTATAATGGTTTTAAAAGCTTATACCGAGCGTCATAATGTATTTATGGCTTGGTTATTTATTATCATGAATCACTTTTGGATAGCACTAGCTATATCATTTAACGAAAAATTTAATTTTGATCAAACATTATTGTACCTAAGTGGAATTATTGTAGCTGGAATCATAGGCATTTTTTGCCTACGTCGTTTATTATCTTTAGAAGAAAAAATCGATTTAAATCAATTTCACGGTCACTCCTATGAGCATCCAAAAATAGCTTTAATGTTTTTAATTGCTTGCCTTGGCTTAACCGGTTTCCCTATTACTCCAACGTTTATAGGTGAGGATATTATTTTTAGTCATATACATGAAAATCAAGTGATCCTCGCCTTTTTTACAGCCTCGAGTTTAATTATTGATGGTATAGCGGTTGTAAGAATATATTCACGCGTTTTCTTAGGCCCGCATATTAAAACTAATCATGAAACAGCTTATAAATCCTCTTAAAATGCAACGTAAATTATTTCATCAATATATTTCTTCAGCATTATTATGCACATTTTTATTTTGTGCGTTTAGTGTGTTTTCAATAGGCATTGTCCATTATAATCAACATCAAAAAAATGTAAGTGCTTATAAACATGTTATTAATATTGATTCATTTTTTTCGGAATTAGAAGAAGAAGACGACTGTATTTTTGAAGCATTAACTTCAAATATCGGAATCGGTACTTTTAATAACTCAAAATATAATTTTCAATATTATGAACTAAACTCAATTTCAAAAACAAAATATCAATTTTATATTTTATCAAAGCAACCCTTATTTATTAAACATAATGTTTTTAGGATTTAGAAATCTTTTTATTAAAAAAAATAAAAAAAATAATTAATAAAAATTTAAAAAAAATATTATGTCAACAGAAACTAAAAAAACAATATTACCTGCAGATGGTTTTGCAGGCCTAAAAGAAAATTTCAGCACAGATGCTATATCTGGTTTTATAGTATTCTTATTAGCACTACCCTTAAGTTTAGGTATTGCAAAAGCATCCGAATTCCCTCCTATTATGGGCTTAATAACTGCAATTATTGGCGGTTTAATTGTAAGTCTTTTTTCTGGTTCATTATTAACCATTAAAGGACCAGCTGCGGGTTTAATTGTTATTGTCGCAGGTGCCGTAACTGATTTTGGTGGCGGAGAGTTAGGTTGGCATTTAGCTCTTGGTGCAATGGTTGTTGCTGGTATTATTCAAATATTATTTGGTGTATTAAAATTGGGACGCTTATCCGATTTTTTTCCATTATCAGCTATTCATGGTATGCTTGCAGCTATTGGATTAATTATTATAGCCAAACAAATTCCTGTTTTGTTAGATATTAATCCAACTATGACAAAAGGAAAAGGCCCAATTGAATTATTAGCAAACATCCCGAATTTTTTAATGCATCTTGATCCTAAAGCAACATTAATAGGAGCTATTAGTTTGGCAATTATGTTAGGATGGCCTTTATTAAAAAACAAAAAACTAAAACTAATTCCTGCTCCATTATTAGTTTTAGTTATTGCAATTCCTGCTGAATTAATCATGGATTTTCAACATACAGAACCAACATATGCCTTAGTTCATTTAGGTAACTTACTAGATAACGTAAAAATTAATGTAGATTTTTCGGGCATAGCTCAAAGTGGCGTATTTATTAAATATGTGATTATGTTTGCTTTAGTTGGTACACTAGAATCTTTATTAACAGTAAAAGCTGTAGATATGCTTGATCCGTTTAAACGTAAATCAAATACTAACAAAGATTTAATAGCTGTTGGAATCGGAAACACTTTAGCTGCAATATTAGGCGGATTACCAATGATTAGTGAAGTGGCACGTAGTAGTAACAATGTTGCAAACGGAGCAAAAACACGTTGGGCAAATTTCTTTCATGGCTTTTTTATTTTAGCATTCGTTTTATTAGCCTCTCATTTAATAGAGTTAATACCTAACACGGCATTAGCTGCCATGTTAATTACAGTTGGTATTAAATTAGCGCACCCTCGTGAGTTTATACATATTTTCAAAATTGGTAAAGAGCAATTGGCAATATTTATAGTTACTATTTTCTTTACAATGTTCGAAGATTTACTAGTTGGTATTGCTGCAGGTATGGCTCTTAAAATAATTATACATTTATTTAATGGTGCACCAATTAGTTCAATTTTTAAGACTCCTGCAAGTGTTTCTTTCGAAGGAAATAATTATATTGTAGAAGTGGAAAAATCGGCGTTGTTTTCAAACTTTTTAGGTTTAAAAAGCAGATTAGAAGCTATACCTCAAGGTATGAATGTAGTAATTGATTTAAGTAAAACTAAATTAGTAGATCATTCTGTAATGGAAAATTTACATCATTTTCAGCACGATTATCAAGCAGAAGGTGGAACAGTTAGTATTATTGGTTTAGACGATCATGTTTCTTTATCAACTCATAAGCTATCTGCCAGAAAAAAAGCTAACTAAAATATTATCACAT
Organism: Bacteroidota bacterium; assembly: GCA_043719555.1. GTDB lineage: Bacteria > Bacteroidota > Bacteroidia > B-17B0 > Aurantibacillaceae > UBA4416. Next base: position 8,876 of record JAYSTR010000015.1, read on the forward strand.
AAAAAAGGAAATATCCTTTTACAGATGCTTGCTAGGCATTAATTAGAGGTGAATGTTTACTGTTCATAACTGTTATGCTTTTAATTGATGCCTACAAGTCCATTTTTCAAATCTTAAAAAAACAATATGAAAAAATATATGTTTATGTTGATGATAAGTATATCTCTTATCTCAACAGCACAAACCTTAAACCAACGATTTAAAGACGGTTTAAAAATTTATTTGAATGATGATAGCACACGTTACATACAAGGTACTGGCTTAGCACAGATATGGTTTAGATACAATGATAATAATCCAGGTTCAGCTATTTTTGGAACTCCTAAAAAAGAAACCTTTGATGTGGGCTTACGTCGTGTTCGCTATCAGGTTATGGGACAAGTATCTAAAAAAGTGTTTATGTACACACAGTTTGGTATTAATAGTTTTAATAGTCTTTCTGCCAGAAAACCTGGATTGTATTTACATGATGTAACTGCCGAATACAAAGTATATAAAAATTATATTACTCTTGGTGGTGGGTTAAATGGATGGAATGGTACTTGTCGTTATACGTCATCTGGTGTGGCAAATATATTAGGAATGGATTTACCAACCATAGAAGAAACAACCAATGATGTAACAGATCAGTTTGTAAGGAAATTAGGTGCTTATGCAAAAGGGCAAATTAGTGGTTTAGATTATCGCTTTGCTGCTGCTAATCCTTTTCCAATACAAACAACTACAACTGTTATTGGCGCCGCCGCTGTTGCCGCTTTATCAGGAACTAATACTTCTTTCTATTCAACCAAAGCTCCCGAAATGCAATACCAAGGCTATGTAAAATGGCAATTTTTAGATAAAGAAAGTAATCAACTACCATACAGTGCGGGTTCTTACTTAGGTAAAAAACGAGTATTAAATATTGGTAGTGGATTTACGTATCAAAAAAATGCAATGTGGCATAGAACCTCAACACTAGACACGGTTTCTACAGCATTACAACAATTTGCAGTTGATGTATTTTATGATTCGTATTTAAATAAAGAAAAACAAAATGCGATTACGGCTTATGCAGCATTTTTAAATTATGATTTTGGACCTAACTATGTTAGAAATGCAGGTCCAATGAATACCGCAAACGGAGTTGTTGGCACATCAAGTTTTAATGGCGCGGGCAACAATGCTCCATTAATTGGTACTGGACACGTTATATATACTCAAGCAGCGTATTTATTTAAAAAAGATTTATTGGGCAAACAAGGTACGTTACAGCCTTATTTTAATGGCAGCTATGCTAACTATCAAAAACTTAAAGATCCTGTATTAATTTATTCTATTGGTGTAAACTGGATAAATGTTGGACAAAACTCAAAAATATCTTTAGATTATCAAAGCAGACCAATATTTAATGCAGATGCTAATGGTGAATTTCACGAAACCAAAAGTGCTCGCAGAGGACAAGTAGTTCTTCAATATCAAGTAACTTTTTAAATTATAAACCCTATCAGTTTTTATAACTGATAGGGTTTTAAGTATTAAATATAACTATTTGCCAGCTTATTTAATTTTCAACTGGATCTAAATCATATCTACCTTTTACATTATTATTTTTACTACTACTACCAAACATATACCCAACACTAAACATAAAAGCCATGAGGTTATTAGCTTTTACTTTTTCATGCATAGCTGTTTTTATTAAACCATAGGTAAAGCGAGTACTCATTTGCAATCCGTATGTGTTTTCAATTCCAAATTCTGCAAAACAATTTAAATCAAATTTTTTGGGCGCTGATAATTGTGTTTTAGTACTTACTACTTCTTTTTTATAAGCAGGTGTTACACCATAAATAAACCCAGCAATAAAGCCTAAGGAGTCAATATACTTGCTTGTCATATCTAACAACGGCACATCTTGTTTTAAGGTTTCTGTAGCTTTTGATCCTACTAAAATACACGGACTAACTCCTGCCGAAAAAAATCCGCCATTAAAATGATACGTTGCAGCTATTGGAATTTCAAGATAATTTAATCTTACAGTGGCACTATATTTATTATAAACGGTATCATTAATAAATGTTCCCGAAAAATTCAAAACTGAATCTTGAACAGGTTGGGATAATCCTAAACCACCAAACGATTTTTGTAAAAGACTAAAAAAATTAGTTTTATCAACATATTGATAGCCACTTGCTCGTTGATTAAAAAGCAGTGATGCGCCTAGTGAAAAATGTTCCTTAAGTGGATAGTAAAACTTTACACCTGCATGAATTCCGATTTTATCATTTGGCCTAACATCATCATTGTATTTAGGTAGTTTAGAATAGGTGAGTCCAAATTCTGGGCCTATTGCAAATGGTAATTTTTGAGCAACTAAATGATAGGACGAAAAAAGAGCTAAAACGAGGATTTGTTTTCTAATAAATGTCATGCTTATATTTTGAGTTTCTATTAAAAAAGAAAAAATTGCCTATAATAATTTCTTTGTAAACTTGGTAAGTATTACAATTGTTTGATCATTAATTTTACCTTCAACTTGTTCTACATTATCATGTACTAGTTTGATACGTTTTACAACTGTTCCTTTTGATGCTGAAAAACTAGTGCCTTTCACATTTAATATTTGCGTTAACACAACATTATCACCATTTTCTAATACATTTCCAAAGGCATCAGTATGCACATCAGCCACTACAAAAGCACTTAATGCCCATTGTTGCACATTCTCATCAATATCTACCGAACCAATTAAATTATTAGCCCAATCTTCGTTTTTATAATTATGCATTAATCGGTAACTCAGCGCTTGCACACTTGGCTCCGTGTTCCAAATACTTCCCTCTAAACAACGCCAGTGGAAACCAGCTTCTTTATCATCCATTGCTTTTAAACACGCATCGCAAACTGCTACCTGATTTTCAATACTATCCTCGTTTTTTGGACTAACAGTAAATGCTGTTGTTGCAACTTCTGCATTACATAATTCACAATTACCATCATTTCGTTGCTTTAACTCTTCGCTTATTGCCATTGTATTTAGTTTTATTTAGCAGTAAAATTATAAGTTTATTTTAATCTGACGCCATATATTAGATTTTAGGGATTTTCAGTTCAATTTTATACCTTTGGTAAAAATAAACAAGCATGGTAACTGAAATGAATTTATCGCAAAAAAGTCAACAATTAATTGAGTTAGAAGAAAAACACGGTGCTCATAATTACCATCCGTTGCCTGTAGTTTTAGAAAAAGGAGAAGGTGTTTTTGTGTGGGATGTTGATGGTAAACGTTACTTCGATTTTTTATCTGCATACAGTGCCGTAAATCAAGGGCATTGTCATCCAAAAATTACTGCTACCTTAATTGAGCAATCACAAAAATTAGCGTTAACATCCCGTGCATTTCACAATAATGTTTTGGGTGAATACGAAAAATTCATCACTAATTTATTTGGTTTTGATAAAGTGCTACCAATGAACACTGGTGCCGAAGCCGTTGAAACCGCTTTAAAATTAGCTCGTAAGTGGGGTTACGAAAAAAAAGGCGTTGATGCCAATGCTGCAAAAATTATTGTATGCGAAGGTAATTTTCATGGCCGTACTATTTCTATTATATCAGCAAGTGGTGATCCGGATGCTAAACAAAATTTTGGTCCGTATACTCCCGGCTTTGTAACTATTCCTTATAACAATGCTGCAGCTTTGGCTGAAGCATTAAAAGATAATACTGTAGTAGGATTTTTAGTGGAGCCTATACAAGGCGAAGCAGGTGTTTTTGTGCCAGATAATGGTTATTTAAAAACATGTGCCGAAATGTGTAAAGCAGCTAACGTATTATTTATTGCTGACGAAATTCAAACTGGTATTGCGCGCACGGGTAAAATGTTAGCGTGCGATTACGAGGAAGTAAAACCAGATATGTTAATTTTAGGAAAAGCCTTAAGCGGTGGCATGTATCCTGTATCTGCTGTTTTAGCAAATGATGATATTATGCTTTGCATTAAACCAGGGCAACACGGTTCAACCTACGGTGGAAATCCTTTAGGTTGTAAAATTGCAATTACCGCTATGAATGTAGTAGCTAATGAAAAACTAGCAGCTAACGCTTATGAGCTTGGCGAATTATTACGTTGCAAATTAAAACAAATAAAATCAGATAGAATTACGTTGGTACGTGGTAAAGGTTTATTAAATGCCATTATCATTAAAGAAAAAGATGGCATCACAGCTTGGGAAGTTTGTTTAAAATTAGCCGAAAATGGTTTATTAGCTAAACCTACACACGGCGATATTATTCGTTTTGCTCCGCCATTAGTGATTACTAAAGAACAAATTATGGAATGCGTTGGAATTATTAAATCAACGATTTTATCGTTTGATTAAATAATTTTAAACTGTCACATCGAGCTTAGTCGAGAACAATTTTAATAATAACTACATCTCGACTACGCTCGATGTGACAACACAAAAAAAGAGATTGCAAATAGCAATCTCTTTTTTTATTTAAACACATTTAATAAATAATATTACTCAACCACTACTTTTAAAACCAACAGCACTCATATTAAATCAGAGATAATGATTTGCTTTTGTATTTGAAAGGGAATGAATTTCAATACGGCAATCATCATACTTTTTAAATACGTATCCTTTTGGTTTAACTCCATCAGCAATGAGCTGAATAAAAAATAAACCATCAGAACACTCACTATAGGAGGTAACAAATCGGTAATAATTTGAAATACTATTACGAAAAAAATAATTTTTTTAAAATTAACCCAACTACTAAAACCAAAACAATAATTACAGAAATTGTAATTACTAGTTTTTTAGAAATTTTAAACTCCTTAGAATTATTTATAGATTTTAATCTAGAGTCGATTCTTTCAATGGCAGTTTTACTTTTAACAATATAATCAATTGCACCTAATTTCATTGATAATAAAGCTAAATCAATCTCATCCTGCCCAGAAAGCATGATAACGTTAATGCGTGGATTTGCTTTTTTTACTTTTTTTAATAATTCTAAACCATTTGCCGCATCACTGTATTTGTTATCCAGAAAATAGTCTATAATTACAACATCTGGTTTTTCATTTAATCTGTCCAAGCAAGTTTCACCAACTTGAAAAGTAACAATATCCAAATAATTTCTATTTTTTAAATCGTTTTCTAACGCTTTAAGAAATATTGAATCATCATCAACTAAAAAAATTTTTAAATTTTTCATTATTTTAATTTGTCTATAAATTTAGGTTCAAGAAAATCTTTTAGTAGAATACAATATTCATTTATGGTATTTTTTATTTCTACAAAACTATTTTTCGATTGCTCAGATAGTTGATTTTTTTCAGTTTCAAGTTCAATTTCTTCTAAAGGCGGAATTAATGAATCAAGACCCATAATCATCATGGATGATTTTATTTTATGAGCTAATTTATTTATTTGAGGGTAATCTAAATTTTCAAAAGCGTTATTTAGCAAATCTATATCAATAGGTCCTTTCTCTAAAAACAATTGAATCATTTCCCTTTCAAAATTTTTATTATTACCTGATAATTCATGGAGATATTCTAAATTGATACTAAGTTTTTTATGTTCTTTATCCAAAATTTGTGTTTTTAAATTTATTGAAGTAGTCGGTTTTGGGAGCGCAACAATTTTATTATATAAATCAACTTGCTTAAATGGTTTAGTGATATAATCATTCATACCTATGGCAAGACATTTTTCTTTTTCACCAACAAATGAATGGGCTGTCATTGCTATTATAGGAATATTAAGTTTCATTTCATTTCTAATAAAAAGTGTAGTCTGATATCCATCCATTTCAGGCATTTGCAAATCCATTAAAATTAAATCGAAGGCATTCGTTTTTAATAGTTCTATTCCCTCTTTTCCGTTATTTGCAACCGATAATGAGAATCCAAATTTATTTATTACCTGCTTGGCTAATAGTTGATTTAAATCATTGTCTTCGCATAATAATATTTTTAAATCTCCAAGTGCCGTTACACTAGTTTCTTGGTTAAGATTTGGAGTTTCAATTAAATTTGTATTTTTTTTATATTTTATGGTAAAATTAAATTCTGATCCCGTTCCTTCTTCACTATCTACATTTATTTCTCCCCCTTGAATTTCAATTAAAGATTTTGCAATATTTAAACCTAATCCTGTACCACCAAATTTCCTTGTTGTATCACTATTGGCTTGCGTAAAACGATCGAAAATCATATTCAATTTATCTTTTGAGATGCCTACACCAGTATCTTTAACCGAAAAAAACAAGGTATAAGTTTCATCGGATTCATCAATTTTTTTTGCAGAAACAGTTATTCCTCCAGCGGACGTAAATTTAATTGCATTGCCAATTAAATTAACTAATATTTGATTTAATCGTGTGCTATCGCCAATTACAAGTTCAGGCAAATTAGTATCAAAAAAGAAATTATAATGTAATTTTTTTTCATCCGCCCTTAACCTTAATAAATCTTGTACTTGCTTAATTGTTTCTTTTAAATTAAATGAAGCCGATTCGATGGTAAGTTTTCCAGATTCAATTTTAGAAAAATCAAGAATATCGTTTATAATTGTCAATAAATTTTCGCCAGCAATTTTTATATTATGGATAAAATCATGTTGTTGTTCATTAAGCCTAGTTTCTTCCATTAACTCCGTAAACCCAATAATGGCATTCATCGGTGTTCGTATTTCATGACTCATATTTACAAGAAAGCTGTCTTTAGAAAGCAAAGCTCTTTCGGCAATATCTTTTGCTTCTTTTAATTCTACCTCAGCACTTTTTTGAGCGTCGATGTCTTGAAAAGAACCATATAGTCGTACACATTT
>JAYSTR010000141.1:0-24638 GCA_043719555.1 Bacteroidota bacterium
GTTGCTAATGCAGGTATTTGTTCTCGTAGAGAAGCTGATGTGTTAATTGCAACGGGTGTTGTTACCGTTAATGGTAAAATTGTAACAGAAATGGGTTATAAAGTTAATCCTACAGATGTTGTAAATTATGGTGGCGTTCCAATTAAAAACGAAGTAAAAAAATACTTATTATTAAATAAACCAAAAGATTACATTACAACTATGGATGATCCTCAGGAACGCCGCACTGTAATGGAATTAACTCGCCAAGCTTGTAAAGAGCGCTTGTATCCTGTTGGTAGATTAGATAGAAACACAACTGGTGTTTTATTATTTACGAATGATGGTGATATGACTGCGAAGCTAACTCATCCGAAATTCGAAGTACGTAAGGTTTATCACGTTACGTTAGATAAAAAAATGAGTACAGAAGATTATCATACATTAAATGCAGGCTTTGAATTACCTGATGGTTTTATTAAACCGGACGCAGTGGAATTTGTTGGTACAGGTAAATTTGAATTAGGTATTGAAATACATAGTGGTCGTAATCGTATTGTTCGTCGTATGTTTGAACACTTAGGTTATGAGGTTATGAAATTAGATAGAGTTACTTTTGCTGGTTTAACTAAAAAAGATTTACCTCGCGGTAAGTTTCGCTTTTTAACAGAAAAAGAAGTTAGTTTCTTAAAAATGTTAGGGTAAAAGTTTTACTGTATTTAAGAAAGTTAAAGAGGCATACTAAGTAGTATGTCTCTTTTTATTTTATATTTGGCTTGTAAAATTTGAATACTTATAGCCACTTTAGTGAATCAAACAATGAATAAAATATACTTTCTCTCAACTTGCGATACATGTAAACGTATCATCACTGAACTTGAATTAAAAGAAAAAAAGTTTATTTTTCAGGATATAAAAACAGAAAAAATTACTGCTATTCAATTAGATGAAATGAAATTGCAAGCTGGTAGTTATGAGGCTTTATTTAGTAGAATTGCTCGTAAATATAAGGAGTTGGGCTTATCAACAAAACCGTTAACAGAAACCGACTATAAAAACTATATTTTAGAAGAGTATACTTTTTTAAAGCGCCCCGTTGTTTTCGTGAACAAAAAAATATTTGTTGGCAATTCAAAATCCACGATTGAACAAATTAAAATCGCGTTAAAATAGTCACACCTTTTTGTTTTAATCAATAGCTCTCATTTGACGTTAAAAAAATATTTTTTATTTTTTTATTCAAAATTAATACCAAATCTTTATTTATTTCTAAAGTTTTTAACAACTGAAATATTAGATAGAATATTTTTTTTTATCGACTATTACTGATTTACAGCAGTATTAATTTGAATTTTAACATTTGAAAAAATAAGTTATTAAAAAGCTTCTAGTTTTTTGAAAATATCAGATGTATACACGTATTTAGCTATACTAAACATATTAACTTTTTTATGAAAAAACATCTATTAACAATTGCTTTTACGTTACTTGGTATAGTTAATACCTTTGCGCAACATAGCGACGGACCAACAAAACGAGTTTGCGGAACTGAATTACACCACGATTATTTGAAAGCGAATCGTAAAGGCTATGAAGCTGATTTCAATCAATATAATCAAATGATTGAACAGTATATGCAATCGCCTCTGTTTAAAACAGCTCAAACAACTGCAAATATTACAATTCCCGTTGTAATACATATTGTTTACAAAACAGCAGCGCAAAATATTACTGATGCACAAGCAATTTCTCAGTTTTCGGTTTTGGATAATGACTTTAATCGCTTGAATGCGGATTCAGTGAATACTCCTGTGCCTTTTAGAACAGTTGCTGGTAGAACAGGCATTCGTTTTTGTTTAGCAAAGCGAGATCCTGCAGGTAATCCATCAACAGGTATTGAGCATATTGCAACTACAACAAATACGTTTGCAACAGATGATAAAGTAAAAAGTTTAGCAACTGGCGGAGCAAACGCTTGGGATGTTACTAAATATTTAAATATTTGGATTTGCGATTTAGGCACATCTATTTTAGGATATGGTGAGTTTCCTACTGGTGCTTTAAGTAACACATATGGTTTAGTATTGCATTATAAATACACAGGCTCTGGTGGAACCGCAGTTGCTCCTTTCAATAAGGGAAGAACAGGTACACATGAGTTCGGTCATTGTTTTAATTTACGTCATATTTGGGGAGATGCTGGTCAATGCGGAGCAAGTGATTTATGTCCTGATACTCCTCCTCAAAGAGGGGGAACTGCGGCTCCTGCTGGTTGTAACTATGGCTCGCCTACATATCCTTGGCAAGCGAATACTTGTACTCGCCCCGATGGTGTTGCAGGTGCTAATGTTACCAATACAAATGGTGATATGTTTATGAATTATATGGATTATACAGACGATGCTGCTATGAATATTTTCACTAAGGATCAATGTACACGTATGTTGGCGGTTGTTACAACAGCTCCTTGGAATGTATTACAAAGTTCACAAGCTTGTAATACTCCTACAGGTTTAGATGCAGGTATATCTTTAATTAATACTCCTGCAGCAGGTTTTGTAAGTTGCAATAACGCTGTTACTCCAGTAGTAACAGTTGCTAATTCAGGATCTATAACTTTAACTTCGGTTAATGTTTTATATAAAATGGATGCAGCTGCTACTCAAACATTAAATTGGACAGGATCATTGGCTTCTGGTTCATCAACTGTATTAACGTTAAATACAATCTCAGGTTTAACTGCAGCAGCCCATACATTTTCTGTTTGGACATCTTTACCAAACAATTCTACTGATCAGTATTTATTAAATGATGGTAAATCTACAACATTTACAATTACTACGGCTCCAGTTGGACAAGCATTACCTTTAGTTGAAGGTTTTGAATCTGGTGCAACTCCACCAGCAGGTTGGGTTATTCAAAAAGCAAATACAGTTGATGCAGCGGCAAGTTGGTCAGTGATAGCAAATACTACAGGTTTAATAGCTGGAAGTACAAAAGTTGCACGTATGGATAACTATACAAGCGCATCTAATATTACAGGACAATTAGATGCCTTACGTTCACCAGCTTTAACTTTTACAGCAGCAAACTCATCATTAGGGTTAACATTTGATGTGGCGCATAAACCATACGGTGGTACTTATATGGATTCTTTAAATGTTTATATATCTTCAGATTGTGGTGGAACTTGGACACGATTATATACAAAAGGAGGTACGCAATTAGCTACCGTAGCTAGTGGCACAACTGCATTCACACCCACAGCCTCAGCACAATGGAGAAGAGAAACAGTTTCATTATCCTCTTATGCAGGTTTATCGAGTGTTTATTTAAAATTTGAATCACGCAGTGGTTGGGGAAATAATGTATACTTAGATAATATTAACGTATCTTATACTGCAGCTGCAACACCACCAGTTGCTAATTTTAGCACAGCGGTTTCATCTGCATGTACTTCATCTAGTGTTCAATTAACAGATATGTCTACTAATACTCCTACAGCTTGGAGTTGGTCTGTAACGCCGGCTGCAGCTATTTCAAGTGCTACGGTTCAAAATCCTTCAATTACTTTTTCTTCAGCAGGAACCTATTCAATTAGTTTAACGGCTACAAATTCTGGAGGTTCAAATGCAATAACTAAAACAATTACAGTTGTGGCAACTCCAACAGTTGTTGCAAATAATGCTACAATTTGCGCAGGAAGCTCTGCAACACTTACAGCAAGTGGTGCAACCTCTTATACTTGGAATCCAGGTGCTTTAACAGGCGGTACCATAGTAGTTACACCAACAGTTGCAACAACCTATACTGTTATTGGAACTAATGGATCTTGTTCAAATAATAAAATAGTAACAGTTAGTGTAAATAGTGCGCCAACGGTTGTTGTGAATTCTCCTAGCTTATGTGCTGGAGGTTCTGTAACATTAACAGCAAGTGGAGCATCTACTTATTCTTGGAATACAGGTTCAACAGCAACATCAATTGTTGTTTCACCAACTACTACAACACAATATACAGTTGTAGGAACTAATACGTTAGGCTGTACATCTACTAACATTTCTACTGTAACAGTTACAACACCTCCATCAGTATTGGCATTTGCAGGAGGAACATTAACATGTTTATCATCTTCTACTACAGTAAATGCATCAGGAGCAACTACCTACAGTTGGTTAGGTGGTGTTACTTCAGGGTCTGCATCTTCAGTAGCAGTTGTTAGTGCAGCTGGAAACTATACTGTAATTGGTACATCAAATGGATGTTCATCAAATGCAACGGTTGCAGTAACTGCAAATATAGTATCTCCTTCAGTAGTATTAGCGCCATCAACAACAACGATTTGTTCTGGAAGTTCAGCATCTATTGTTGCGACTACATCTGCATCACCAGTAAGTTATTCATGGAGTAATGGAGCAACAACTTCTACAATTTTTGTGAATCCATCTTTAACTACAGTTTATACTTTAACAACAACTAATGCATCTAACGGCTGTAAAACAATATCATCAGCTACAGTAAATGTAAATAGTACACCAACAGTTGCTGTAAATAATGCTACTATTTGTTCAGGTAATTCGGCAGTTTTATCAGCAAGTGGTGCATCTATTTATAGCTGGAGTACAGGAGCTACTACATCAAGCATTTCCGTTTCAACTGGTGGTACCTACACTGTAATAGGAACAACAACTGGATGTTCATCTTCATCATTTGCATCTGTATTGGTTAATACAACTCCAACGGTGAATGCAGGAGCATCTGCAACATTAACATGCGGTAGTCCAACTACAACATTAAACGGAAGTGGAACAGCATCAACATATACTTGGAGTGGAGCAGGAATTTTAACAGGAGGAAACACAACATCTCCAATAGTTGGTTCTGCAGGAACGTATTCATTAATAGGTTCATCAAATGGATGTAATTCAAATCTATCTACTGTTGTAGTGTCTAATAGTTCAGGTATTCCTTCTATTTCAATTACTCCTTCTAGTACAATTTGTTTGGGTAACTCTATATCGTTAGTTGTTACATCTACAACTACTCCTATAGCTTATAATTGGAGTAATGGAGCTACAACTCAATCTATTGTTATTACACCAACAACTTCAACTAGCTATTCAGTATTGGTTACAAATACATCTAATGGTTGTCAAACAACTGGTAATGTTAACGTAACTGTTAATACGCCTCCTACAGCAAATGCAGGTGCTAGTCAAACATTAACGTGTTCATCTCCAACAGTTGTACTTATTGGTTCAGGTGTTACTTCATATACTTGGAGTGGGCCAGGGATTGCATCAGGAGCTAATACAGCTAATCCGGTTGTAAATGCTGCAGGTACATATTCATTAACAGGTTCTACAGGAGGTTGTGTTTCAAATATGGCTACAGTATCTGTAAATCAAAATACAGTAACACCTGTTGTTAATGCTTCAGTTAATAATTCATTAACATGTTCAGTTACTTCTGTTAATGTTATTGCTGCAACGGTTACTAGTCCAGTTTCTTATAACTGGTCAGGTGCAGGTATCGTATCAGGTTCAACAACAGGAACAATTGTTGTTAATGCAGGTGGTGTTTACAATTTTACTGTAACTAATACATCAAACGGATGTAAAACAACAGGTTCACAAGCTGTATCTCAAAATACAACAACTCCTACCTTAACAATGTCTCCAACAACTTCTATTTGTGTTGGTAATTCTGCAACTATTAATGTACAAACTGCGGGTAGTAATTCAATTCAATGGAATACTTCAGCTACAACTGCAAGTATTACAGTTACACCTACGGTTTCAACTCCATATTCTGTAATAGTAACAAATACATCTAATGGTTGTACAAATACAGGAACAGTTCAGATTAATGTAAATTCAGTTCCAACAATTATTACAGGTTCGACGTCTGCTTTAACTTGCTCTAATCCTTCAAGTACATTATCTGTATCAGGCGCAACATCATACACTTGGAGTGGCCCTGGAATTGCAACGGGAGGTAATACTGCGAATCCAATTGTTATTGCACCTGGTGTATACTCTGTTTTTGGTTCTAACGGAAGTTGTACTTCAAACACAGCATCTGTAAGTGTTATTTCTAATACTTCTGTACCAACATTAACAACTACTTTAAGCAGTACAATTTGTTCAGGAAACTCTACAACAATTTATGCTACTTCAAGTACACCATCTGTTTCTTATAGCTGGAGTAATGCTGTAACAACTGCTTCACAAACGGTTTCTCCAAGTACAACAACAGTTTATAATGTAACGGTTACAAATACGACTAATGGTTGTTCAACAAATGGAAATACTACAGTTAATGTGAATACGACTCCAACAGTTACAGTTAACTCAACTACAATTTGCGCGGGTTCAACTGCTAATTTAAATGCAAGTGGTGCTACATCATTTACTTGGAGCCCAAGCGGATTTACAGGAGCATCTTATTCTATTGCTCCAGCATCTTCAACAACTGTATCTGTTATAGGTTCTACAAACGGATGTTTAAGTTCATCTGCTATAGCAAATGTATTTGTTACAAGTGCACCAGCTATTTCGGTTAACTCAGCAACAATTTGTACTGGTGGTACAGCAACGTTATCAGCAACTGGTGTAACAACTTATACTTGGAATACGACATCAAATGCAAATACAATTAATGTTAATCCAATAAGTACTACAGTTTATACTGTAAGTGGTAATTTAAGTGGTTGTGCCTCAACAGTTGTTAATACAGCTACAGTTACTGTAAATAATTTACCTGCCGTATCATTCTCTCCTTTGGCGAGTATGCTATGTGTTAATGATGCAGCAGTTGGATTAATTGCATCACCAATTGGAGGTACATTCGTAGGTGCAGGTATTTCGGGCTCATCATTTGATCCAGCTGTTTCGGGTGTAGGTACATTTACGTTAAGTTATAGTTTTACAGATGCCAATGGTTGTTCAAATTCTGATAACCAAACAGCTACAGTTAACTTATGTACTGGTATAACTGAAATAACATCTGCTAATCCTTTCTCAGTATATCCTAATCCTGTTAATGATGATTTATTTATTAAAGTATCTGATTCATATGTTGGAACAGCTCATATTGAAATTTATGATGCTATAGGTAAATTAATTGTTTCAGAACCAGTAACATCAAATATCAAAATGATTTCGATGACTTCTAAAGCTGAAGGTATGTATACAATTAAATTAATTTCTGAAAAAGAAAATCCAAGTATTATTAAAGTTTTGAAAAACTAACTAGTACATTCTCTAAATAAAAAAACCTGATTCAATTGAATCAGGTTTTTTTATGAAATAGTTAAATTAATTTTTAATTTAACAAAGTAAATATTGCAATGCAACTTAATTATCTATTCATTATTATGACCTCTTTATTTAAAAAATTAAATTTTAAACAACACCCTGAAATTTGCATTGTCAATCATCCAGCTGAATTTGAGGATGAATTACAGGCAATAAATAAGTATACGGTTATTAAAACAAAAATAAGTGAGTGTAAGGAATTAGAATTTATATTGGCTTTTGTTAAAACAAAAGCACAGATAGATAAAGTTGTTTCTGTTATTCAAAAAAAAATAAAAGGCGATGGTATCGTTTGGTTTGCATACCCAAAAGGCACTTCGAAAAAGTATAAAGCAGAAATTAACAGAGATAATGGCTGGCAAGAATTAGGGAACATAGGAATGGAAACAGTGAGAGCCGTTGCGATAGATGAAGATTGGAGTGCTTTGCGATTTAGAAAAGTAGAGTTTGTTAAATCTATGACGCGTCATGATAAGATGATTCTTTCGCCAGAAGGTAAATCAAAAACTAAAAAAATAAATTAATGATAGATTGATTTTAAAATGCACAAAAAAACCTGATTCATTTGAATCAGGTTTTTTTATTTTAATAATTGCAGTTAATTATTTTACTCGTTCCATATATTCACCAGTTTCAGTATTGATTCTGATTTTTTCTCCTTGCTCCACAAATAATGGCACTAATATTTTCACACCATTTCCAACCTCTGCCGATTTTAAAGATTTACCAGCACCTGTTTCAGTAAAGGCAACAATTACTTCAATATGTTTAGGAATTTCGGCATTAATGATTTCTTGATTGTCATCAAAATAAACACGAATCATCATATTTTCCTGAACAAATTTGACGTTATCACCTAAAAAATATTTAGGTACATACACTTGCTCAAAAGTTTCTTGATTCATACAAACTAAGGATTCACCTTCTTCGAATAGGTATTGTAATTCATAAAATTCAACACGCACTAATTCTACTTTTTCGCCCGAACGAAAACGGATTTCACTTTGTTTACCAGTTTTTACGTTACGGCATTTTGTTGAATAAATGGCATTGCCTTTACCAGGCGTAATATGATCATAGTCCAATACCTGAACTAATTCGTTATTGTATCTGATGTATGCGCCGCGTGATAAATCTGAAGTTGTAGCCATTTAAAAGTTGTAATTTTTATATAAATAATTAAGGTACAAATGTAAGCATTTGCCTTTAATAATATTTGAGTACTTTTTTAATTTTGTGTAAATAAAAATGAAAGTAATTATCCTTATTTATTAAATTTAAATATTTATTTCTGCAAGATTATTTTTTGAATGATTTTTTGATTTGAGTTTGCATCAGTTAACTCAATAAAATAAATACCATTATTTAAATGGCTCATATTGATAGTTGTTTTTTGTGAGCTTAACTGAGCCGTTTGGATTGTTTGTCCTATAGCGTTTAAAATTTTCAACTCAATTCTATTATTTTGTTTAAATAATTCGTCGTTAGAAAAATTAATTTCGAATAAGCCTTTATGTGGGTTGGGATAAATAGAAATGCTATTACCTAAACCTGAAATTTGATTTAAACTAGTTACTAAAACATCAACTGTTGATGTACTAGATGCATTGCAACTTGGAGCGCCAATTGGTGTAACTGTAACTGTGTATGTTTGTAATCCGTTTACTGTTGCAATCGGGTTTTTAATATTTGGATTATCTAATCCTGTTATAGGGCTCCAGCTATAGGTATAATTATTTGTATTTACTGCAATTGAGCAATTACCAAAAATTATATTTGGGCGATTTGGAGATGTATTTGCTCCCATTGTTGTACCGCATGCTAAACCTGAATCATCTCTGTAATATCTTACAGATTGAAACGGTGTAATTGTAAATGGTGAAGATGAATTATTTGTGTAATTAGTAGTTAAATCATTACACACATCAATTAATATATTTGATGCGCCATCCCAATTATAATTATTTTGAAACACAAATTCATTCCAACCTGTTGTAATACTTGTTGATGCAATGGTATAAACTTGCTCTAATGCTAAATTATCAAAAGTTACAGAAGATAAATCTGTCTCTGTAGTACACTTAATTTTAATAGTAAAATTTGGATAATTAATTGTACCATTTATTGCAGAAACAAAAAATGAAATGCTTGATAATTTACCTGCTACAACTCCTGCCGCTAAAAGCTCCGAGGCTTTATATAATATTTGATGGCGCGAGTTTTTATAGAAATTACCAAATACAGAAGGATATGATGTAGAATTATTTGTTGTTGCATCTGTACCTATTTGTATTGTATTTGAAGCCAAACAATTTGTTAATGCCAATCCACAACTAGTTGGGGCGCCTCCGCCAAAATTAATATCAAACTTAACGGCACCACCTATGTTTGTTGTAGAGTATGTTGGCGTAACAGAAAACACAGGAGAACTTGCCGTAATAATATTTACAGAATTTGTTTGCACAATTTTATTACAACCTAAGCTACTGGTTATTGATAAACTATAAGTATAGTTACCCGCTAGCGTAAATGTTGCAATTGGGTTTTGTACTTGATTAGAGTTTAGATTATTATTTGGTAACCAAACATAATTATACGTGCCTGTTGGTTGAGCGTTGCTAGTAAATTGTGTTGGCGAATTTAAACAGTTGCTATTTATAGTAGAACCAGCAGTTACACTAAAATTGGGGGCTACATATATTATAACTGTATCTTTATTAGTACAGCCAGATGCAGCACCGCTATTAGTTAACACATACGTTTGCGTTGATATTGGTTTTGCAATAGGATTAGCACACGGATTACAACTAAACTCTGTGTTTACAGGTATTAAATTACCAGCTAAATCAGCCCAAGAAAAAACAGTAGATGTGCCAACTGCATTTATTTGTGCACTTTGAGTACCACAAATAGTTTGGTTGTTTCCTGCGTATGCACTTGATGTAACATCTATATAATAATTTACAACTTTGTAACCCAACACAGGGCAAGCATTATCTTTTACGGTTAACGAAAAATAATAAGGTGTATTATTTATTAATGGAGTTGGAGTCCAGCAAATTGTAGTTTTACAACTATTTTTTACACCTGGTGTATAACTGTTACTTAAACTAGCGCCAGGTAAATTATTTAAAATATTTAATGATGATACTAAAATAGAATCGCCAACATTTGGATCTGTAAAAACTAAATCAAAACAAAATGGTACACCCGCACATATTTGTAATGTTTTACCATCAGGTTTTATTATTCCATTTGTATTGTTTTGAATTGAACCTTGTGTTGCAGGTGATATTTGATTTGCGCAATTACTTACAATAATTGTAAAATCGCGCATAACAGTACCTAAAATATTTCCTAAATTATCTTTTTCTGTTACCTGAACAACAACTACATATTCACCTAATAATGTTGGTGTAAAATTCATAACTCCTGTTAATGCATTAATTGTTATACCTGCTATTGGTGTTGCACCCGTATAACCAGCAGTATAAACACTAACCACATTAGAAGAGTTATATGCCGAAACTAATTCATAACTTAAAATATGCCCATCAGTTTCTGTTACCGCTAAATCAAAACTTGCTGGCTGATTTATACAAAAATTACCTAATTGTGTGTTATTAAAACTTGGCGAATTATTACAACCAATAATTGTATTATTTAATGTAGCAAAATGAAAATAGCTGTCGGATGTGGCAATATCAATATTATTAATTACTGAACTCCTGCAACAACTACCAATAGAAAACGTCCAACTATTGCAAGCACTTGGCAAAGTTATAGTTCCTATATAATCAATACGTTTTTTACATGCCGTATTTGTTGCTGCCGTTGGGCATAAGTTACCTGCAAATATACCATCACCAGGTGTTAATGTGCTCTGATTTGCAATTAGGGTTAAAGCCGAACCACATCCATCAACATTAATAGTTTGAAATGTACCAGGATTAAAGCCACCCACACAATCCCAAAAATAACTTAATTTAACCTCATACAAATTACCGCCTAAGCATTTGTATGTAATTTCGCCACCATTAATGTGCGATGAATAGGCTAATGATGTAACTAATAATAATGTTGATAATAGAAATTTTTTCATAAAATGTATTTTACCTAAAATTACAAAAATAATCCAAAAACAAAACCCTCACTGAGTAAACAATGAGGGTTAATTATTACAGTTAAAAAAACTTATACCGTTAAAATTTCTTTTTCTTTTTGTTCTAAATGTTTGTCGCACTTAGATGAATAATCATCCGTTAAGGCTTGTATTTTTGTTTCGCCTTGTTTTGCTTCATCCTCAGGTAAACCAGCTTTTTGCAAGGCTTTTATTTTTTCCATCGCTTCTTTACGAGCCGTTCTTAATCCAACTTTCGCATCTTCACCACACGATTTAGATGTTTTTACTAATTCCTTACGTCTCTCCTCTGTTAATGGTGGAACGATAATACGAATTAATACACCGTCGTTTTGTGGGTTAAATCCTAAGTTTGCTGCTTGTATCGCTTTTTCAATAGGGGTTAACATGTTTTTTTCCCAAGGTTGTACTAATATAGTTCGCGAATCTTGTGTGTTTACACTAGCAGCACCACTTAAAGGAACAATGGAACCATAATAATCAACCTTTATATTATCTAAAATTGCTGGATTTGCTTTACCTGCACGTATTTTAGTTAAATCTTGCTCAAGATGCGAAATGGTTTTTTCCATTTGATCTTTTGTGCTATCTAATACTGTTTTTAAATCGCTCATACTTGTTTTATTTTTTTTGTAAAGATAATAGTCTGTTTAAAACTGAAAAATATTTTTATACAGCAACTTCTGCTTTAATATGTGGATGTGGATCGTAATTTTCTAACGTAAAATCATCAATCGTAAAATCGAAAATTGATTTCACGTTAGGATTTAATTTCATTGTTGGTAATGGACGTAACTCTCGTGTAAGTTGTAAATTAGCTTGTTCTATATGATTACTGTATAAATGAGCATCGCCTAAAGTGTGTATAAATTCACCACATTCTAAATTACAAACTTGAGCTACCATCATCATTAAAACTGCATACGACGCAATATTAAAAGGCACTCCTAAAAAAATATCGGCACTACGTTGGTATAACTGACAACTCAATTTACCATCAGCTACATAAAACTGAAAAAAGGCGTGGCACGGTGGCAACTTCATATTGTTGATGTCTGCTACATTCCAGGCACTTACAATTAATCGGCGCGAATCTGGATTCTTTTTTATCATCTCAATCACTTGAGAAATTTGATCGATGTGATTTCCATCGGGTGTTGGCCAACTGCGCCATTGGTGACCATATACAGGCCCAAGGTTTCCGTTTTCATCCGCCCATTCGTCCCAAATACGTACACCATTATCTTTCAAATATTTAATGTTTGTGTCGCCTTTTAAAAACCATAATAATTCGTGGATGATAGATTTGGTATGACATTTTTTTGTTGTTACCAAAGGAAACCCGTCAGCTAAATTATAGCGCATTTGGTAACCAAAAACGCTTACCGTTCCGGTTCCAGTTCTATCTTCTTTTTTTACACCTGTTGTTAAAACGTGGCGCATTAAATCGTGGTATTGTTTCATTTAAAGCGGTATTATTTTACGTAAAAATAAAAATTTGCGCGGTTATTACCGAAACGACTTATTAAAGGATAGTTAACAAAATAGCGCTATACCTTAATTTAATTTGAAATAATAGTTAGTAATAAATCGGTTTTTAATTGATTATTAATAATTGATATAATATTTTTTCGTTTTTCTATATCTTCCTTGGTAAATGGTTTTTCAAATAAACCTTCAATCTCATTAATAAACTGGGATGGTGTATTTGCTATCACACAGGCATCGTGCAAATTCGTGCCTATGAGCATTTGCAGATTCGTTAAAACAAAACGTCCTGAAAATAACACGTTCAGTAATTTTAATTTTAAGCCTGTTCCTTGCTCTGTATATAAGCAATGAATTTGCGCATTAGCTATTAAATCGTTCATCTCTATATTCGAACAATTTTGTTTTAAAGTTATATGAGGATGCTTTTTTATTTTAACTATTAATAATGGCGAAGGATTTAAGCCTGCAATAATAACTGGGTGTTTTATTTTTGAAAATACATTGTCAATTAACCAAATGGCTGCATTATAATTTTCGGATATTGATAAATTACCGTGATATAAAATATAATCGCCTTTTCCTGTTTTACTTTCTATAGTATCAAATTGATGAAAGCTTGGTAAATAATACGATGGAGTAGTGGGATAGTTTGCTTTAAAATAGGCTAAATCATTTTCGGAGACAGATAAGATACAGGAAGCGTGCGTTATCTGTTTTTCGAAACGCTTAAGTTTCATCGCTTCTATAATTAAATACATTTTTTTGAAGAATGATTTTTCTGCCATTGCTAAGCCTATAAAATAATCGTGTTCGATATTACTATGACGGTATATTTTTTTGCGAGCTTTTAAATCAACATCATTTAATAAATAACAAGTGTGTAATACTTCAAAAATAATAGGGTAATTATCTTTTAATAAATTTTGTTTTAACTCTGCATTAATGCGCGATTTAACATTGTATGGCAATAACGATAATTGATTTAACCATGAGGTATTCCGCTCATAGTAATATACTTTTTTACAAAGGATTTCTAATTCAGGTGATGGTTGCTTATTACCATATTTAAAGCAATGTAAAATAATAGATACACCTGCTTTTTTTAAACAACGTAATTTATGATATACGTCAATTACTCCTCCGTAATTTGCAGGAAAAGGAATGTCAAAAGAAACAATGTGAACTGTAGAACTCATTGTTGTAAATATAATCAAAAATTAAAATGTTTATTCAAACATAAAGCCATTAGAAATATGGCCAGCATTAAATTTGTTGATTAAACTACCATTTACGGTGTAAATTTCGATGGTCGATTTTTGTACATAATCAATTGCATCACTCACATAAATGTGATAATCTTTAGGATTTATGCCTAATCCGTAAAATACTTTTGTTCCGTGAGCAATGATGGGATTACTTGGTAGTTGTGTGTTTATGATAGGTAATTGAAATACATCGCTGTTAAGATAGTATAATGTATCATAGGTTTTGTTAATGCATAAATGCGATGAGAAATCACTGGAATTAAAATTAAAGGTTTGCTCTATTTGTAATGTTACTGGATTTATTTTGTGCAATTTACCTGTTTGGTTATTTGAGCTGCTTCCGCCAGCTAAAATCCATATGTATGAATTTTTATCTATAACGATGCTCGATGCGCCTTTGCCAATATTTATGCTATCGGTTAATATATCATTTGTTGTATTAATCACGTAACAGTAATCAGAGGTAGCATTACTAACAAATGCTTTATTATAAATTAAAGCCATTTGTTCTGTTCCTTTCATGCATGGTATTGTACCTGAAATACTGTTAGTGTTAAGGTTAATAATAGAAATGCCGTTTTGGTATAAATCGCTTACATATGCCTTATTATAGGTTACAGGAAGCATATTGCGTGGAGAGTTTAATCCGGTTATGGTTGCTTTGTTTTTAAAATCATACGCGTCTACTACTTCAATTTTATGAGAGTTATTTACAACAATGTAATAATA
Source organism: Bacteroidota bacterium (assembly GCA_043719555.1). Taxonomy (GTDB): domain Bacteria; phylum Bacteroidota; class Bacteroidia; order B-17B0; family Aurantibacillaceae; genus UBA4416. Next base: position 14,925 of record JAYSTR010000141.1, read on the forward strand.
GTTATTATATTTTGTAAAACTTTGGCAAACATCACCTAAATTTTTTGAAGGATTTTGTTGTTTGTAATAGTCTTCGATAACTGCCCCAGATGTTGGATCATATGCCGAAATACTTGAATTTCCATTTCCAGCATTCCATCCAAAATTTCCTTCATTTATTACTAATACTTTAACGTCAGCGTTAATACTAACGGATGACGATATTGGCTCTTGTGGTTTATCTTTTACGCAAGAACTGACTAAGAGTATAGCAATAAATGAAGAAAAATAATGTTTCATAATAGGTTATATTAAATAGTTAGAATTATAATTTAATAAACTTTTTTGTTGTGTTTGATTGTGAATTTGATAATTGTATAAAGTATACGCCTTTATCAAAATGAGATGAATTTATTTTAAAATTATTTTCACCTAATTGTACATTTAAAGTTTCAGTATAAATTACTTTTCCTGATACGTCAGTAATTGTCACAAATAAATTCTCTGTGTTTTTTGCATGATAGTTAACCATTAATACATCTTTTACAGGATTAGGAAACACTGATAAATTTGTAATTGATTTTTGTTCATCTAAACCAACCGTTACTGTTACACCAACGTTATCGATACTAAAAAATGAAGGAGTATTCATTCCAAAAGTCGAATTATCAGATGATGATAAACTAAAAGATAAGCTATCAACATAACCACTAAAAGAAGTAGAAAAGTCTACATATTGCCAATCTTTTATTATAAAGTCGTTAGCTGTTCCTGCAGCTGTATAATCTGCTAAATACACATCTTTGGTGCCAGTCTGAATACCTTGAAAATAACCTTTAATAGTTAATTTAAACCAATCTGGATATTCGCCCTGTGCAAATACACCGCCAGAATTTGTACCAGTAGTATCACCAAATTTTCGTGAAAACTGATTGCCGTTTTTTATTGTTTTGTATGCGTACGTTGTGTTGTTTACATAAAATCCGTCAAAAACATTATATGGTTGTGCAATTTTTAAATTTGCACCGCCTTGCAACGTTACATAATTATTGCCGCTATAAGCCGTGTAAGATGCACATCCGTATAAATTAGTATAAGTTCCGTTTGCGGTATCTTGTACGTTTGTATATGCTGATCCTGATTCCCAATAATCCCATCCTGAGTTGTAGTGATAATCAAAAGTTAATGGGCCTGTTGTCCAATTATCTGTTGTTGCATTGTAATAAAACGAATCTGTTGGTAGTGTTAAATTATCAAAGTCTACAATGATTTGAGCATTCATTGAACTGACTAAACCCAGTAGTGCAAATAATTTAGTAATTGTTTTTTTCATAGTTATTGGTTGTTTTGTTTTTTTGATTTGTAATAATTAAAGGCTAAGCCTATTTCGTAATTACGCATAGGCATTGGGTTTGTTGATACTACTTTGTAGTTTTTATTAAAGGCATTATTCACTGCAGCAAACATTTCAACTGAAGTTGATTTTAGTTTTAAACTATAGTTCATTTTAACATTGCATATATAGTAAGGATAAAGCCAACTTGTATTATCAGATGATGTAAAGCGATATCCAGTGTACGTTTGATTAATTAATAATCCAAAAGATTTATGTTGTAATATCAAACTAGCATTACCATTATAACGAGGTGTGTACACAAGTTGTCGCCCAACTGATTTATCATTTTCATTTAATTGTTTTTGATTTGTAGATAATACATACGAGGTGTTTAATAAAAAAGTAAGTGTATATTTTTTTAGTAAAAAGTTAATTTTTGTTTTTGTTTCAAGGCCTCTACTATATACTTGTGGAATGTTTACAGGGCTTGAGCTTCCTTTGCTATTTGGTAGCCACATAATCCAATCTGTTGTGTGACGGTTAAAATAAGTCGTTTCTATAGAAATATTTAAATTAGACGATTGATGTTTTAATTCTATTCCTCCATCAAAATCACAACCTTGCTCAGGTTTTAAATTTGGATTTCCGCCATTAATCCAATACAGTTCATTTAAGGTTGGTTGTCTGTATGTTTTTGCAGCATTAACTTTTAAACCAATATTTTTTTGTGGAATATACACAAAGCCAGTAACGCCAGTAAATGGTATTGTTCCAATACTTGTTGCTTCTTTACGTATAGATAATGTATACAATAATTTAGATCGCAATAGTTTAACTTGATAACCAGCTAAAAAGCTTAATTTGTGTAAGGTATATTTTTCAGCATAATTTTTTGTGTTAGATAAATACGACGTTGCATTTACATTAAAATTTATGCTATGATTTTTATGATTGTATTCATTCGTGCTTTCGGTAATAACTGTTTTTGTTGCCGAATTTGATACAATGCTTTGGGCAGTATCACTATAATTTAGCACATCATTAAAAAAACCAAATTTTACACCAGTTTTTAAATTGTATTTATATCGATGCCAATTAGCGGTTAGTTTTAAGTTTTCATCGTGCTGATAAATTTCGTTATTGATATTATAAGTCGCAGAAAAAAAACGATGAGTATAATTATACCAACCGTTTATAGTTAATTTATTGTACTCATTTAATTTAAAACCAAACTCTTGTAATACTCCCTTTGTAATATAATTTGCGTGCGATAGTTGTTTGTTAGGATGTTCTTTATCAAGTGTATCAATGTATTTGTAATTATTATCAGATGATGTATAATATAGTTTAGTAGTTGAATTAAATCGTTTTTCGCTAAACTGTAATATTTCAGAAAATTTATTCGTGTTAAAACTTCCTGTACTAATTTGTGTTTTAGTAAAAAAACCTTTATTAAATAAACCATTATTATTTAAGTTTATAGCTCCCGAAACGGCACCGCTTCCCCAAACGGACGAACTGCCACCAAATTGAACAGAGGCATTATCAAATAACAGTGTCGGAATTAAATTCAAATCTATCATACCTAACATAGGGTTTTGTATGTTTAAACCATTCCATAACACTGCTGTGTGGTTTGCATTACCACCACGCATACTTATGGTAGCTAAATTATTATTACCATACATTTTTATATGGATGCCAGCTTCGTTAGCCAATAAATTGGCAAGAGATGTTGAGTTGTATTTTATAAATAAAACGCTATCAAATGTGTTTTGTTTTTTTGTAGAAAGTAAAGTATTAGTTTTCGTATCAGAGATAACAACTTCATTTAATGTATTAGCTGAAGTATCGGTTTGAGATATAATAACGTTAGAAAATAATAATGCTTTCACAACCAATATTGCCTTACAATAAGTACGAGATAAATGATATGTTATGTTTTTCGTCATTATAAAATTATAATTCGGGAGAAAACATAAAAAAAACAGCCAACAATAACATTGCTGCACATCTGTTTTTTTTGTTAGCTTTTGTTTCCCCGAAAGCTTCAAAATTTTGCAAATTGGCAGGTCTTCTGACTCGTCTTAGCTTTTAAACCTTCCCGTTATCCATATTGGTTAACAGTGGTGTGTTTTTAAAAACTTTTATTAAGACTTACAGCAGCGGGCACTGTTTATGATTTACACATAATTCCCTTTTCATTTTTTTGATAATAACTTATCTTAAAAACCTAATTGCGATGCAAATGTAATTTATTTTTGTTAATAATGATGAATTATTTATAACATAGTTAAGTCTTTAACTTTGCCATCTTTTACAGTAACAAAATTCATAAACCCTAATTTATATTTACCATCAGGAGCCATAGTATTATTTAAAAACACAAACTCACCTTTATTTGGGTTGTAAAATTGTTGTTTGATAATTATTGTATTGTTATTATAATGGTAATCTACTAAAGTTTTCTCTTCTTGTTTAATAATAGTTTTTTGTTTTTGATTTATATATTCTTCATCAACTAAATATTTTATATCATTAGAATGAACTTGATGATCATCAATGAATTCAATATCTCTATTTGTAGATGTTCGAACAAATACAGCTCTTAGTATATCGTTTTTATCATAATATACAAGCTTATATGATTGGCTGTATTTATTTAATATGTTCCCATAATCAAATCGCCCTTTATTTCTAGAAACAAATTTACCACCTCTTTGTCTGATATATTCAAAACACTTCTCCTTTTCTTTACTGTCGCTATTTACAGAAAATATTACCCAAGCTATAAATATTATTATAAATAAAAGTTGCATTCTAGTTTTTACTTTACAAACATTTCTTCCAAAGGCTTACCACTTGTGCCATTTGGGTAACTCATATTTAACATTAATGAGATTGTTGGTGCAATATCAACTACGTTTACTTTTTTTACTGAACTTCCTTTAGGTATACCTTTCCCATAAAAAATTACGGGTACATGTGTATCGTAACTATAACTGGCACCGTGTGTGGTTCCTTTGGCTTGGTATTCCATCCACGCAGGATTATACGAAAAAGCTACGTTACCACTACGCACGTGATTATAACCTTTTTGTATTAAAAATTTAAAGGAGTTATCTGTATAGTTTTCATATTTTAAAACTTCTGATGGGTAAGCTTCTGCAACACCTTTAATTGATAATAACCAGTTTGCTAAAGTATGTTCTACAGCAAACTTATTTAATTTCATATTTGCCATTTTTGTTTCGTTCAAAAATATTTGTTGATTGTTTAATGAATACACTAAACTATCGCCATAGGTATTTAAGCAAAAGGTTTTAATAGTCGTTTCTAATTCTGTTTCATTAATATAACCTCCTGGTATTTTTAAATCTTTTAAATGTGCTGGTACATCACAAGCTCCGTGATCTGCAGTTAAAAATAAAACGTAATTATCTTTACCTACGTTTGTGTTTAGGTAATTTAATAATTCTTCTAAATCTTTATCCAAACGTAAATACACGTCTTCAACTTCAACACTACGCGGACCGTATGAGTGTCCAACATAATCGGTTGATGAAAAACTAACACATAACATATCAGTATGTTTGTTTTTTCCTAGTTGCTCAGCTTTTAAGCAAGCAATGGCTAAATCCTTAGTAATGGTATTACCGTAAGGTGTGGCTTTAATTATTTCGAAGTCATTATTATTTATTTGTCCTTTGTACTCGTATGGGAAAACTGCTTCTTTCTTTTTGTTTGGTGCTTTTTCGTAATTATTATTATCGGCTAAACTTTCCTCGTAAGTATTTAAAGGATATAAGGTATTCCATCCTTGAGATAAATATTTAGTTGCTAATTTTTGATCATTAAATTCATTTAACCAAGTTGGTAATTGATTAACATAATGTGTACTCGATATAAATTTTCCAACACTACCATCAAACCAAAAAGCTGCATTAGCGCTATGCCCAGCTGGTAAAATAGAACTTCTATCTTTTAATGAAATGGCAAATACTTTTGATTGTTGATTTGTTGCGAGTTTTAATTCATCGCCAATAGTTGTTACTAATAATTTTTTTGGAGACATTAATCCAGCTTTACTTTCGCTACCAACTGTTTGTACAGTTTTATCATCAGTGCAATAAACAGTGGTATTAGTTTCTTTCTCATACCAATCGTTTGCAATAATACCGTGTGTTGCAGGTGTAGCACCCGTATAAATTGAAGCGTGACCTGGACCTGTATAAGTTGGTACATAATTAAATTGTGCATTCTTATAAAAATAACCTTCGTTAATTATTTTTTTAAAACCACCATTACCATATTTATTCCAATAACGATAAATGTAATCGTGTCGCATTTGATCGATTACTATACCAACCACTAACTTAGGTTGTTTTAGTTCAGTTACAGCAATTGGTTTTGTTTGAGCAATGATGTTTATTGTAAGTAGTAAAAGGATTAATGTTGTTTTCATTTTTCGATTGTTTTTTATGGAACGCAGATTTTACTGATGATTATGATTTAATTGATTTTTATTTAAATGCTATACAAACTTTTTTTTAATAGTCATTATAGATGTTAATATTTTGAATCTTTAAAATCATAAGCAATCTGCGTTATCTGCGTTCTATTTAAAATTAATTCTTATCTAATGTTTGAAACACTGAGTTATTGCTCACAAATTCAGGCACTATATCTTTCATTTTAGCTACAATGAGTTGGTTGTTTTGTGTGTCAAATAAATTAATGAGTTCAGTAATAAATGTTGTTACTTCAGTAAATTCATATTCCTTTACTCTGCCAATTAAAATTTGCTGATGATGAGTTGGTAAAGTATTCTCAGTACTTGAAAGTAACTCTTCATATAATTTTTCGCCTGGGCGTAAACCTGTATAAATAATTTTAATATCTACATCTTCTTTTAATCCCGATAACTGTATCATCTTTTTTGCAAGATCAACAATCTTAACCGATTGTCCCATATCAAACACAAAAATTTCCCCGCCATTACCCATACAACCTGCTTCTAGCACAAGTTGGCAAGCCTCAGGTATAGTCATGAAGAAACGTGTAATTTCAGGATGTGTAATGGTGATTGGTCCACCTTGTTCTATTTGTTTTTTAAAACGAGGAATAACAGAGCCGTTGGAGCCTAATACATTTCCAAAACGCGTTGTAATAAATTTTGTAGAAACGGTTTTACCTAAGCTTTGTATGTATATTTCGGCAATACGTTTGGATGCACCCATTACATTTGTTGGGTTTACAGCCTTATCTGTAGAAACCATGACGAATTTTTGAACGTTAAATTTTACTGATAAATCGGCAATAATTTTTGTTCCTAAAATATTATTTAAAATAGATTCTGATGGATTATTCTCCATCATCGGAACGTGTTTATACGCAGCAGCATGAAAAACAATTTCGGGCTTAAACGTATTAAAAACATTTTGCATTCTATCTGTGTTGCGCACATCACCCACAACAACTTCGTATGAGAGCGGTTTTTTTTCTGCAAATTCTAAATCTAATTCATGTAAGGGGCTTTCGGCCTGATCTAACAATATTAAATGCTTAGGGTTAAATTTAACACATTGCCTAGCAAGTTCCGAGCCTATAGAGCCAGCTGCACCAGTAATTAATATGGTTTTATTATTGAGTTGTTTATTAATTAAAACGTTATCTAATTTAATAGGATTGCGCTCTAGTAAATCTTCGATGTTAATATTTTTAATTTGATTAAAGCTTAATTCTCCATTTATCCATTTTGTAACTGGCGGAACGCTTAGCACTTTTACATTATGATTTAAGCACTCAGTAATTAATTTATTTTTTTGAGTAACAGGTAAATTTTGAATACTGATAATAACAGATTCTACTTTGTTATCAGTTATTAATTCAACCAATTTTGATGTGTGATATACAAACACTCCCTCAAGACTACGACCTTTTTTTCTCTCATCATCATCAACAAAGCCAACTACTTTATAGCCTACTGCTGCATCTCTATCTAGTGTACGTTTAGTAATCATTCCCGATTCGCCAGCGCCATAAATCAACACATGTGTTTTTTCTTTATCTGCATGCTTATTTTCAAAGTAAATAGCTTTAATAGCTAAACGCGAACTAATCATAATAAAGATGGTTACTAAGGCATCAATAATTACAACTGAATGAGGAATTAAGTAGTACCCTAAAATATAGTTTCGGGTAATTAAGTTAATGATAAATAAAATAATGCTACTGGCTATTACCACAAAAAATATACGAGCAGCATCTTTTGATCCTGTATAGCGAACAACACCTTTGTATGTTTTTGAAGCAAAAAAAGATAGTAAACGAACACTTAATACTACGGTATAAACAATAGGAAAATTTTCGAGCTCGTTAGAAGGAATAGATTTAAAATTAAAGCGTAAAAAAAATGCTATGGTTAAGGAAAAGGCACAAACCAAAATGTCAATTATTAAAATTGACCAACGTGGTAAATTATATTTCCAAAAAAAATTAAGTAGTTTATGCATCGCTATAAAAATACGTTTTTAGAGCTAAATGCACAAACTACATAATTGTGATCTATTATTTATAATTTAGACAACACACCGTCAGTATTTATTGGCTGCATGCGATGTTTGCTCTCAAGTTGTGTTAAATATTCAAACCCTTGATTCAATTCTTCGTAGGTAGAGTAAAAGAACACGCGTAAATTATTACGATGTGCAAACTCGCTGTAAAACAATTTTATAACAATGTATTTATCTTTTTCTTTTAAAATCCAGTAATATTGAGCGTTATTAGGGTTTGCCGCTTTTGTATCTAAAAAAACTTCGGTTGCGTTTCCTAAATTATTTGAAACAAATTCACTTAATTCCTTTGTATATTCATTTGGGCTTTTCATTTGTTTAGTAAGATGATTTTGATTTACTACATCAAACGCCAAAAATCTAACACCAAGTTGATCAAATTTTTTGTATTCCGCTAATGTGTAGTAAGGATTTACATCGCAACTTAGTTTTCTGTAAACTACGTCTTCTCTACAATCAACTAGTTTTGTAAGGTCTACACCAAATAAACTTACTTGACAAAAAGCAAATACACTGATTAAAATTAATTCTGCTGTTAAGATAATGCGTTTCATGACTTCTAGATTTTTAAAATTAAACTTTCTAAATTAAAATAGAGCGGAGCCGAAATTTGGGAACTAAAGAGGACTAGAACCTGGAACATTTTTGATAAAAAGGACAAATTTTGTTTTTAAGAAAAGAAAAGTACTCGGGTAATTAGCAACCTGTGTTGCTTGTCTGCTTGTACTTATGTCCCCAAAGCACTTTAGATTTTTGAATATTTGCTTGGAGTTTCATTATTTGTTTTTTTAGAGTTGTTTGTTAAAAGTCGCTTGTTTATAAGTTTCATTTAAACTCTTACTCAAATTTACGTCATTTATTCGACCAACTCCAAATTTTTGACGATAAATTCGACGAATTTTGTAGAAAATTAGTAAAATTTAATTGTGAATGAGTGAAATATGCCTTTTAATGATTAAGTGAGAATTTTTGAAACTGAGTTTTTGTTGATAACCCACTTATTTTGTTAATACCAACATCATGGCTTTTGCTTTCAGTAAACATTCCTCATATTCATCTTCAGCATTACACATAGCAGTAATGGCGCTACCTACCGAGAAACTAAGGTATTGCTTCTTTTCATTGTAAAAGATGCTTCTTATTAATACACTTATCTCAAAGTCATTATTATCAATAATACCAAGGCATCCGGAGTATGGCCCCCGATTATAAAGTTCATTGTCATCGCTTAATTCCATTGCTCTTATCTTTGGAGCCCCCGTCATACTTGCCATTGGGAAGGTTGCTGATATTATTTCATTAAAAGAAGTAGCAGTTTTTAACATACAGCTTACCGTGCTTACCATTTGATGCACCTGCTGGTAGGATTCTATGTCAAATAATTTATCTACTACAACACTTCCTTTAGTAGCTATTTTCGAAAAATCATTTCTTACAACATCAACAATCATCACATTTTCGGTGCGTTCTTTTAAATTTTGTTGCAATTCTTTTTTCAATAATTCATCTTCAACAATTGATATACCTCGCTTTGCGGTTCCCTTTATTGGTTTAGAAATAAGAGTAGAATTTTCTTTTTTAATATATAACTCAGGGCTAGATGAGATGATTATTAGTTCATTAAACTTAAGTAAACTAGAGTAAGGCGCATGACTAATACTATCTAATTTTTTATATATTTCAACAGGATTTATAGATGCATTATGTGCTTCAAAAGTTATGCAAAAGTTGATTTCATAAATATCGCCTTGTTGTATGTGCTGTTTTAGTGTGTTTACTTTTTTAATATAGTCGTCTTTGCTAATTGTAGGTTGAATACTAATA
>JAYSTR010000142.1:0-9309 GCA_043719555.1 Bacteroidota bacterium
AAACGTATCTATTATGCATGGAACATACTCACCATTTCCTCCAAACCCCTCAGGATTTAAATTGACCCCTTTTACGTTTTTGAATTTAAATGATTGTGGTTTAATGTAGCTGTGGTTATTTTTAGAAAAGTAGTTATAGTAAATAATTTTTTCCAGAGGTAAATTATAAAAATCACTATGAAATTTTGATTTGAATAATGAATCAGACTGCACCGATAATTCAATTTCCTTTAGTTTTTTGCAGGAGCTAAAATTTATATAAGGAGATTGGGCATTTAATGCATTAATATATAGTTTTTTTAAATTACCAGGTAATTGAATAGTATCGTTTTGCTTACCTAAAAAATAGTTAGAATTAATATGTAGCTCTTCGAGTGAATTTAATTTATAGAGTGATTTGGGTATAATGTTGCCTCCTAATCTATTATAATTATTTGCCAAGTTATAGGATGAGCCAGCCATGTCAATAATTAATGTTTTTAGTTGTTTGTTTCTGTTTAATTCATTAATTATAGTATCATTGAGTAAATTTGGTAATCCAAAATAATTTCCTAAATCACTTATTGAAACATAAGTTGCTTTTTTTAATTTATGAATTGCTTGATATAAAGAAGTATTTGGTATAGTATCTAAATTAATACTAAGGTGTTTAACATTTCGGAAATCTCTTTTTTTTGTTAGAATACAGTTTGGGAAACTAGCTTCGCTATTACACAAATGAATAAAAAAGTCGTAATATTTTAACCTATCAACATGGGAGTACAATCTGCCAATAGAAGCACTTTCATTTCTAACCCGCTGAGCACTAAGCCCAATAGATAAAATGATGAGGTAAATTAAAAAAAATATTTTTTTATCTGTTATCATCTGTTAGGTCTCATTTCTGTTGGATTTATAATCATGTACATTATTAATTCGGCTTTCATATTTTTGTTTTTAATTTACTTTTTTATCCTTGGCTTTTATATTTCTGCCAGATTAAAAACCAAGCGGAATTTTTATGTATGTTAATACAAATACGGCGGAGAGGAAACAATAAGCATCAGTAATGCAATTTATATTTTTTCTTTTGTTTTCATAACAATCCATAATTCTCTCAATTTATAACCATCATTGTAAGTTTTTATCCCATTGTTTAATGTTATTGGCTCTTCATCAAATTTTATATTATGCCAAAAATCTCTAAATGTTGTTGTAGCAACAATATATAAAACAATTTTTATCACATCATCATAAGTAGAAAATATGGCAATATAACCGATGATTAATGATGCTAATAAAGATGCTAATGGGCCAGCAAGTGTTACAATAAAATTTTTAAATAGTCTGCATTCTTCTGTAGTATACATTACAACTCCTTCTGCAAAAGAAAACGGTGCATAAACAAAATAAAAATTTAACCTTCCAAGTGAAAACCGAAAACCTTTTTCTTTATTTCCGTATGTGCCAATAAACACATCTAATTTACCGCTATATAACATTAATCCAGCAATTGCATGTCCTAATTCATGAATCGTTGTTGTAAATGCTCTAACAATTAATAATGCAAATCCAAACATTAAAATTATTAAAAACGGGTTTGGCATATCTGGATTATCTATCATTTTTTAATTTCAAAAAAAATCCTCTCTAAATTAATCAGAGAGGATTTTCAGGGTTAAACTTATTTTCTTTTGTTCTCGACTCCGCTCGAACTGACAATGCTAACTACCGCAAGCTTCGCAAGCCTCTGGATTATCTAAGCTACAAGATAATTGCGCTTGTTGCTCTTCAAAGCTTAATAATTGTGATTGTCCGCGCTCAATTAACAAAGCATCTTCGTTACCTAATACTGGTACAGATAATGCAGCTTGATCAACTGTAAACTTAATAGCATCTGCTGCAGCTTTTGTACGTAAGTAGTACATACCTGTTTTTAAACCTTTTTTCCAAGCATAAAAATGTGCCGATGATAATTTAGCAAAGTTTGCATCTTGTATAAACAAGTTTAATGATTGAGATTGGCAAATGTAAGCACCACGATCGGCAGCCATATCAATAATTGTACGTTGTTTAATTTCCCAAACTGTTTTGTAAATATCTTTAATGTTTTGAGGAATCTCAGGAATGCTTTGCACTGAACCATTAGCTCCAATGATTTTGTTTTTCAATGCATCATTCCACATACCTAATTTTACTAAGTCGCGTAATAAGTGTTTGTTTACTACTGCAAACTCACCCGATAATACACGGCGGCTATAAATATTTGATGTATATGGTTCAAAACACTCATTATTACCTAAAATTTGAGATGTAGAGGCAGTTGGCATTGGCGCTAATAATAACGAGTTACGCACACCATGTTTTGCTACTTCTTCTTTTAACACATCCCATTCCCAACGTGGGCTTGGTGTTACACCCCACATATCAAACTGCATAATGCCTTTTGATAATGGAGAACCTTGATATGATTCGTATGCGCCATCAATGATTGCTAAATCTTTACTAGCGGTCATCGAAGCATAATAAATTGTTTCGAAAATTTCAGCATTTAATTTTTTAGCTTCTTCGCTTTCAAACGGGTAACGCATTAGAATAAATGCATCAGCTAAACCTTGTACTCCTAATCCAATTGGGCGGTGACGCATATTTGAGTTACGAGCCTCTGGTACTGGATAAAAGTTACGGTCAATTACTTTATTTAAATTTTTAGTGATGATATATGTTACATCAAATAATTTTTGGTGATCAAATTCTCCTGTTTTTTCATCAACAAAACGAGGTAATGCAATAGATGCTAAGTTACAAACTGCAACCTCATCAGGGCTTGTATATTCAACAATCTCCGTACATAAGTTAGATGATTGAATAGTACCTAAATGTGATTGATTTGATTTTAAATTACACGCATCTTTGTATAACATATATGGATTACCAGTTTCGATTTGAGAATCGATAATAGCTGCCCATAATTCACGTGCTTTTACTTGCTTACGGAATTTTCCTTCTGCTTCGTATTTAGTATATAATGCTTCAAACTCTGCACCGTGAGATGTGTATAAGCCTGGGCATTCGTTAGGACACATTAAGCTCCAATCGCCTTCTGCTTCAACACGTTTCATAAATAAATCCGGAATCCATAACGCTGTAAATAAATCACGAGCACGCATTTCTTCTTTACCATGGTTTTTACGAATATCTAAAAACTCGTAAACATCAGCATGCCAAGGCTCTAGGTAAACAGCAATAGAACCTTTACGTTTTCCACCACCTTGATCAACGTAGCGTGCTGTTTCGTTGAATACTTTTAACATTGGTAAAATACCATTTGATGTACCGTTAGTTCCTTTAATATAAGAGCCTGTAGCACGTACTTTATGAATAGCTAATCCAATACCACCAGCTGATTGAGAGATACGAGCACATTGTTTTAATGTATCGTAAATTCCATCAATACTATCATCTTTTGCTTGTAATAAAAAGCAAGAGCTCATTTGTGGTTTAGGCGTACCTGCATTAAATAAGGTTGGGGTAGCGTGTGTAAACCAACGCTCACTCATTAAGTTATAAGTTTCAATTGCTGCTGCAATATCATCTTTATGAATACCAACTGATACGCGCATTAACATGTGTTGTGGACGCTCAGTAATAGTACCGTGAGTTTTTAATAAATAAGAACGCTCTAAAGTTTTAAAACCAAAATAATCGTAACCAAAATCTCTATCATAAATAATAGAAGAGTCTAATAACTGAGCATTTTTCATTACAATCTCATAAACGTCATCGGCAATTAATGAAGCTTTTTGATTTGTTTTCGGATCAACGTAGTTGTATAAAATCTCAATTGTTTTAGAAAACGATTTGATTGTATTTTTATGCAAGTTACTTACCGCAATACGCGATGCTAACTGAGCATAATCAGGATGTTTGGTAGTTAACGATGCAGCAGTTTCTGCAGCAAGGCTATCTAACTCACTTGTTGTAACTCCATCATAAACTCCATCAATAACTTTTTTTGCTACCTGAATTGGGTCTACATGATTAGGATCTAAGCCATAACTTAGCTTTTGGATACGTGCTGTGATTTTATCAAACTTCACAGATTCTTTAGTGCCATCTCTTTTAATTACAAACATTGCCGTTGGTTTTTAAGGGTTTTACTTTAATTTTTTTAGTATCACTTTTCACTTATGAAAAGATATAACTATAATCTTTTTATTTTTTGTTCGCCACATTTTGATATTAACAAAGTGACGGTTAATTACTCTTTTTTGTCTGTGTTTAGAGGCTAGAAATCCTATACAAAGTTACCGCTTTGTTCAGGCATTGTCAACAAGGTATGAGTTGAGGCTTCTGGCCGATGAATTTTTTAACTAAAAATCTTCATCTAAATTAAACACGTTATTTTCTTCTTTATTTCCCATAACGCCTGCTTTTTGATATTCAGCAACACGTTTTTCGAAAAAATTGGTTTTACCTTGTAATGATATCATTTCCATAAAATCAAATGGATTGGTAGCATTGTACAATTTAGGGCAACCAAGTGCTAATAATAATCTATCGGCACAAAACTCAATGTACTGGCACATTAATTCTGCATTCATACCAATTAATTTAACTGGTATAGCATCCGATACAAATTCTTTTTCAATGGTTACAGCATCTTCAATAATTTTAGTTACTTGCTCAACCGGTAATTTATTTTGCACGTGATTTGTGTATAATAAACACGCAAAATCACAGTGTAAGCCTTCATCGCGAGAAATTAACTCGTTACTGAAACTTAAACCTGGCATTAAGCCACGTTTTTTTAACCAGAAGATAGAGCAGAATGAACCGGAAAAGAAAATTCCTTCCACTGCAGCAAAAGCAATTAAACGCTCAGCAAATGTTCCGCTTCCTATCCAACGCATGGCCCAATCGGCTTTTTTGCCAACGCAAGGCACTGTATCTACAGCGTGTAATAATTTGTCTTTTTCTACTGGATCTTTAATGTATGTATCTATTAGTAATGAATACGTTTCTGAATGGATATTCTCCATCATAATTTGAAACCCATAAAAACAACGAGCCTCAGGATACTGTACTTCATTTAAGAAGTTAATAGCTAAGTTTTCGTTAACAATACCATCGCTAGCAGCAAAAAACGCTAATACGTGTTTAACAAAGTGGCGCTCGTTATCATTTAACTTATTATTCCAATCAGTTAAGTCTTGTGATAAATCAATTTCTTCTGCAGTCCAAAAACTTGCTTCCGATTTTTTATAATATTCCCAAATATCATTGTATTTAATTGGGAAAAGTACAAAGCGATCTTTGTTTTCTACTAGTATTGGTTCTGTCATAATTGTCTATATAGCGTAACTTAATTTTTAACGATTAAGTGTTTAGTTTTTTCGTTTTACAAATATGACGAAGAAAGAGTGGATTTCCCGAAAATGAAATTAACATTACAAGGGTTTTTTTAACATTGTGATATTAACACGTAAAGTTAATAACCTCTTGAAAAGCCTACACATAAAGCCTTACAGAGGAAAGTAAAAAATAATGAAAAATAATTTGTTTTCGATTTTGTTCTACAAAATATTTTACTAAGAGGGGCTGATTTTTGAGTTTTTTAAGTATAATTTTAGCTAAAAAAGAACTCGAATTAATCCCTGTTTTAATTTATAGTTCGATGCTCATTAACGTAATGTCATCAACCTGTTCGTTATTACCTTTCCATTCGGTAAACATCTTTGAAACGACTTGTTTTAATTCTAAAAGCGACTGATGTTTATGATCAAGAATTAGGGATTCAACTTTTTTATACATTAACTTTTTACCTTTTGGTCCACCAAACTGATCTGGCAACCCATCAGTAAATGCAAATACTCGATCATTTTTAGCTAGCTGTATGGTTTTACTTTCAAAATTTAGTAATTCGCCGCTGTGTAAGCCAATTGGCATTTTATTGCCTTTAAACTCTTTTAATTCATCGTTTTGCAATACATAAATAGCATTATTAGCCCCTGAAAATTGAATTTGTTGCGTGGCTATATCCAATCTAATAACAATCATATCCATACCATCACGCTTTTGCGTGGTAGTGTTTGATTTGTTTAAGCTAGTAATTACTTTCTCTCTTAATAAATTTAAAATGGTAGCGGTATCAATTTCTTTTTTCTCGTTAATAATTTCACTTAGGTAATTGATGCCCATTAAACTCATAAATGCTCCTGGAACACCATGCCCGGTACAATCAGCTACTACATAAAACATATATTGGTTAATAGACGTGTGCCAATAAAAATCGCCACTCACAATGTCTTTAGGCTTAAAAAACACCATAGCATCAGTAATACCATTCATTAAATCTTTTTCGGAAGAAATAACCGATTGCTGAATGGTTAGAGCGTAGTTGATGCTATCAATCATTTCCTTTTGTTTTTCATCAACAATTTCTTTTTGTTTCTCAATAATATGTTTTTGTTTATTTGAAATTTTAAATCGTTTATAAAGCAAAATCGTAAAAACAGTAATAATTAAAGCAATCAATGTAATTGAGGCAATAATTAAATTACGTGTTTTGCGTTCGGATAAGGATTTTTCCTCAGCACTTTTGTTTTTGTATTGCAAGGCCGAAATTTCTTTTTCTTTTTTCTCGGTATCGTATTTAGTTTGTAATTCGTTAATGGCTTTTAAATTCGTTTTTTCAAAAATAGAATCTTTTAACTTGATTGTTTTTTTAGAATAAATAAACGCTAAATCATTTTTGTTTAAAGCATGATATATGTTACTTAAACTATTATAATTTTGAAAAATTAGTTCGGGTTCGTTTTGTGTTTTTGTTAAAATTTCACACTGTAAAGCTAAATCTAACGCTTTTAGGTATTCTTTTTTGTCGTAATAGCAATCGGTTAAATTACATTTTAACATAGTAACAGCATAGGTATCTCCTAACTCTTCGCGTATTTTTATGGCCTCTACCGAAACTTGTATTGATTTTTCTATTTGATGCATTGCCGAGTAGGTTGTTGCTAAATTAACCATCGTTGCACCTGTTCCTCGTTTATGCTTAATGAGTTTAAATAAACGTAAGCCTTCTAAATTATAAACCAACGCCGTATCATACATTAATACATAATTAAACTCCCCTCCCATCCGAGCTGTAATATTGGCTATATTAAACGTATCGTTGTGTTCTTTACTAATTGCTAAACCCTTGCGATAAAACTCAATGGATTTTTCGTGTAAACCAATACCACTGTTTACAAAAGCCAAATCATGAAAAATTCTACTTTTTAGTTTAAAGTCTTTTAGCGTTTCGCCATATTTTTGCGCTGTTAAAGTTTGTTCAATCGCTTTATTGTATTCGCCCAAAGTTGCAAGAGAGCGTGAATAGAATAAATAACTTGATACAATTAATCCACTATCTTTTGAAGCGCGTGCATACTTAATAGCAGTAGGGGCGAATAAAATAGCGGAATCCACTTTTCCTTTTAGAGAATAATATCGCGCCAATTGTAAATTAGTTTTAGCGTATCCATAAGCATACTTAAACTTTTTGGCTTTATTGAGGGCAGCTTTAATTAAACCAACCGCAGAGTCAACTTTAATTTCTAAAACCTTATCTATATCGCGGTATTCTTTTTTAAAAACAGCTGTATCAAATTTTGATTGCGAAAAAGAAGTTGCTATAGTTAATAGCGCAATTACTAGCAATATGATATGACGACCATTTTTCAAAAGAAATAATTATTTAACTTAAAGATAAAATATTTTGTTGAAAAACTGGATTTATCTAATTAATCTTACCCTAAAAACAGAGTAAATACATTAAATTATTGTTTTAAAGTAGAAAAATACTATTTTTGCTTTCTAAATTTTTTTAAAATGATTGATTTAACAGGAATAATTGCAATAAGCGGACAATCGGGTTTGTACAAAGTAGTTGCACAATCTAAAAACGGAATTATTGTTGAGAGTTTAACAGATAAAAAACGCACATCTATTAGCGCTACTAGTAAAGTTAGCTCTTTAGAGGACATTAGTATGTTTACTACAGGTGATGATAAGCCAGTAGCAGAAATTATGAAATCTGTTTACGATAAAGAAAAAGGGAAAGCTTGCATAGATAGCAAAGCAGATGATAAAGCTATAGCAGCTTATTTTGAATCGGTTTTACCCGAGTACGACAAAGAAAGAGTTTACGTAAGTAATATGCGTAAATTATTTACTTGGTATAACGGATTACAAGCAACTGATAACTTAAAAGTTAAAGAAGCTGACAAAAAAGATGATTCAGCAGAAAAAATTGTAAAAGCAGCAACTGAGAAAAAAGCAGCAGCTAAAAAAACAGTAAGTAAAGATACAGCAAAAGCAAAAACTAGCGTTGGTGTTAAAAAAACAACTGGTGTTAGAAAAACTGGAACTGCATAATTAGTTCAATTATAAAAATGACAAAAGCTTGTTGAGGTTTCAACAAGCTTTTTTTATATCAAACATTTAATTGCCTTAGTATAAAAAACGTTGAAACATATTTAACAATTACTACTTCCAAAGAAAATCTTTATAAAGATAAAGGCAGTAAGTTTTATGCTTTTATTTTTTATGTAGAAACCGAGCAAGATGTTAAAGATGAATTACTCAAACTAAAAAAAGTCCACCCTTCCGCTAATCATCATTGCTATGCTTATCGACGTGGCGCTGATCATCAAACTTATAGAGCAAACGATGATGGAGAGCCCAGTAACTCAGCAGGAAAGCCAATCCTTGGCCAAATACAATCTTTTAATTTAACGAACGTTTTAATTGTAGTTGTTCGTTATTTTGGAGGAACACTTTTAGGGGTTGGTGGTTTAATTACAGCCTATAAAAATTCGGCGGCGCAAATTATAAATGAGTCAATCATTACAGAAAAACAAGTATTGCTTACTTATGATATTCAATTTAATTTTGAAAAATTAAATGAGGTAATGAAATTATTAAAACAACTAAACTGTAAAATAAGCCAGCAGCAGTTTGAAACCAATTGTTCTATTACCTTTACTGTTGCAAAAAGCTTAAGTGAAGCATGTTTAGATAAGTTGACTCATTTAAGAGATATAACCATTAATCCATTATAATACTATGCATATAAGTAACCGACAATTATTTTTAAATCACGTAGCGCAAGTATCACCTAAGCCTATGGATTTAGAAATCGTAAAAGCAAAAGGTGTTTATTTATACGATGTCAATAATAAATCTTACATCGATTTTATTTCGGGTATTTCGGTAAGTAATGTAGGTCACTGTCACCCCCATGTTGTTAAAGCTATACAACACCAAGCAGAAACACATATGCAT
>JAYSTR010000143.1:0-9172 GCA_043719555.1 Bacteroidota bacterium
GATGCTTGAAAGCATAGGCATCATTCCCATTTTCAGAATACAAGATGGAGGAAAAGAAGGTTTAAAAAAGAATGATGAAACCTATGAACGTGTAAATGAATTATTAAAAAAGAATAATAAAATTATGATTTTTGCCGAAGGGTTGTGTATACAAGAGCGCAGACTTCGATCTTTAAAAAAAGGTGTACCTCGTATGGTATTTGGCGCAATGGATGCCTTTGGATTAGAAGATTTAACAGTAGTGCCAGTTGGTATTAATTATTCAGATGCCTCAAAATTTAGAGGAGAATTATTTATTAATGTTGGCGCACCTATTAAAATGAGCGATTATACAGCTTCCTATAAAGAAGCGCCAGCTAAAACAATGAACCAATTTTTGGCAGATTTGGCGCCACGAATGAAAGAGCTGATAATAAATATCGACTACAAAGAAACAGAAGCGGTAATAGAACACATTGAAGAAATTTATTTATACGATTATCTTAAAAAAAATAATTTAAAAAATACTTTAGAAAATAAATTTACGTTTTCAACAGACATTGTTTCAGTTTTTAATACCGTATACAGTCAATCTCCTGAGAAGGTTGAAAATATTGCTATTAAAACTCGTACTTATCAAACAGAACTAAAACAATTTGGGCTAAAGGACTGGTTGTTTGATGAATCGAATAAAATGCAAGTCAATTATTTATCACTAGGTTTTAGATTTCTAGTATTAATTATATCAGTTCCAGTATTTATTTGTGGCTTTATTGGAAATTATATTCCATATAAATTAGCGAACGTATTAGTTGCAAAAAAAATAAAATTAATAGAATTTAAAGCGTCCTTTTTAATGGGCATAGGTGCTTTTGCATTTTTACTTTACTATATCCTACAATTTTTTATTGTAAAATCATTTGTCGCAAATTACTGGATAGCATTAGGATATATAGGTATAATGATACTGACAGGTGTGTTATGTTTATACATAATTCCAAATGCAAAAAAAGCATTAGGAATATTTAAAGTATTGCAATTAAAAAACAATCAACCTACTATTTATCAAAAACTAATCACTCAACGAAAAGAAATTATTAATAATTTTTTAGAGTTAGAGGAAATTTCTAAATAAAAAATTAATTGTGCTCAGTAACTTTACCATTTAACTTATCTAGTTTTAAATAAAATTTTTCCATTAAATCGAGTTGAATTTTTTGAACTTCAAGCAAATTCTTCACTTGTTCTTTAGTGAGTAAATCCATTTTTTGATGCAGATTTCTTAGCTCAATTTCCGCTTTTAAGTTAATTAAATACTGATTTGCATTGCGTTTTCGCTCTTTTTTCGCTTGTCTATTTTGACTCATCATAATTAATGGCGCTTGTATAGAAGCGATGCAGGATAAGCTTAATTTAATAATATCAAATGGAAAAGGATCAAAATGAATATTGGTAAAATCCTGTAAAGAATTTAAGGTTATCCAACTAAAAAAAATAACACAAAACGAAATAACAAAAGCCCAACTACCAACAAAACGAGCTACTTTAGTCGATATTCTATCTCCCAAAGGCAATTTAGCTTCGTCGCTTTCGGCATTTAAACTTTCGGTTAATAAGCTTTCTTCATCAATGGCTTCTTGCACTATGTTATGAAATTTAGTAGTACGATCATTTTCAGAATCCAACAACTCTTGAAGGTATTTCTGATGTTGTTTGAGTTTCATATGTCATTTAATTTAATATAATTGTCATATGATTTATTCATCAAGAAAAGCTTTTATTATAAAGTGATGAATAGAACATAAAATCAGATTATAAATGAATAAACAGATAATTTAAGCAAAACTTAATTAAAGTTATAAAAAGTAAATCTGAATTTTAAAACTATTTTACTTGTTAAAAAACTATTTAATTGGTAACTTATGTAGTAATGTAAAAAACCATCAATGCAAACGAAACGCAGTGAAGTGAAGCAATCTCAATAATAAATTTAGAATGCCTCGTCGTTCCTCCTCGCAATGACGAAATTAATGTACTATTGAATTAAAGAAATACGGAAAAATTAATTTTTATTTCTAATAAATTTTATAATCGTGTAACCACCAATTATAAATACAACTGCAATAAAAAGCAGAATAAAAATTTCACCTAAATTTAATGTGGCCATTGGTATATTATAAAAAATTAAGACATGTGTTTTGTTTCGCGCGAATACAAATACACAAAAATTAAATCGATAGTAATCATAAAAACAACCCCTGTCATAACCATTCCACCAGTTATCATTCCTCCGCCCATAGCATTTAAAGCGCCTTTAGGCATAAATAAGAAACTAAAATAAGGCAATATTTCAGCAATTGCGTATATATAAAAACCATTACGTTTTAAATTCCACATTAAAATAACCCCAAATAACGAAAGCACATAAAACACAATACTCAAATAAGGTGATAATTGTGTGTACATATCAGTTTTCATCAATTCCATTTGAGTCTCCATTTTATCAGCCATTTCCGGATACACTTGGCGTAATTGCTCAATTTGCTTCTCCATTACTTCTGGTTGCATTTGATAGAGATTATAAAAACCCATTAGTATCATCAAGCCACACATAACGAATGAAAGGATGCACAAAATTTTTAAATTATCAGAGCGTTGTGGTAATTGATTACTGTTTTCAAATTGCTCAAAGGTAGATTCCATAATTGTTTTTATTGAATAGAATTGTAAATGTATTAATTATTAAGAATTTAATTCCATCCATTTTAAATGATTAGGATGTTGGTTTGATGACAATTTTAAATTAAATAAATCAAAATATGATTCTTCTGTTTTTAATTTAGTTAGTGTGATTGTTTTAATTAACTGACTACTATTAACAGTTAAATCAACACTTTCGGATGTGTTAAAATAATTTAACCACTCGTTTAAATCTCCACGCAAAGTAATATTATTTACAGCTAGTATTTCATCACCAATACTTAAACTAGCATTCCAGCTTGGTGAATTTGGCGCTACTAAAGTCACTTTTTTAGCATTCCCACTATCAATAGCTTTAAAACCAAAAACAGCTTCGTTAAGATGAGTACTATGTTTTTTTGTAAACTCCCATCCTAAATAATCAAAGCATTCCTTTAATTGAGGTTCAAAATTTTGTATACCAAAAACATACGAATCAAAAAATGAATGCAGAGATTTTCCTGCATATTTTTCACACAATACTCTGATATCGTGCTCGGTATAACCTCTTTGTTTTTTACCAAATTCGTTATATAATTCCTGGCAAACATTTTTTAAACCATAATTATTATTCGAAAGTTTCATAATCAAAACATCTAGCATAAATGCTACTAAATTACCCTCGTCATAAATAGATGTTTTACGATAAGGTGCGCCAGGAACGTAACCATCTAACCAGGTTTCCCAACTCGAATCAGCCACTGATAAATTAAAACGTCCGTAGTTATGAAAATGCTTCACTAAACGCTCTTGTAGTGTATCAAAATACTGTTCGGTTGTAAATACACCACTAGTATATAAAAGCGCATCTCCATAATACGTTGTAAAACCCTCATAAACAAAACCTGTACGTGCATAATTTTCTTTTGTAAAATCATACGGTAACATTTCAACTGGACGTATATATTTAATGTTCCACGTATGAAATAACTCATGACAAGAAACGCCTAAAACATCTTCGTACACACTTCCTTTATTAATGGCATATCCGGGGCCAATAGCAATAACTGTAGATTTTTGATGCTCTACACCGTGATACATTTTAAAAGGTAAAATTTGAAATAAATAATGATATTCCGTAACAGGAAAATCGCCCCAAAAACTTAATTGAGTTTTAGTAAATTTTATAAAATCAGTATTTATTTTTTCGAAATCAGGTTTGCATTCACCATTAAAATGTAACCAAAAAGTAATACCATTTATTTCAAAACTATCCGATTGAATAGTAGCACTGGCCATAAATGGACTGTCAGCCAATTCATCAAAATTACTTGCAGTCAATGTTTTATTATTAACGGTTAAGGAAGAAGCAATTTTATAATTAGCTGGCATATCAAGTTCTATAATATGCTGCTCAGTTATTTGACTCGGCGCAAACATACATAAATGAACTGGATTTACATACAACTGAAATTCATCTGCATAACAATTTCCTGCATTAATTTCGGATGTAAAATAACTATAGGTTATAGTTATTGTTTGAGTGGTAATGTTTGTAATATGCCATAAATCTTTGGTTGATTTATTAAATCCCAAAACATTTCCTTGATCATCAAAGGCTTGTAAATGCTTAACATTTTTGGCAAAATTACCTAATTCATATCTTCCAGGTCGCCAGGCTGGTAATTGCAAATCAAGTGTATTGGATGTAATATGATCTATAGTTAAAACCACATCAATATAGTGCGATGCTGGATTTTTTGCTGAAATTTTATAGTACAACATAATTATTAATTTTGCTTAAAATTATACATTGCATAAGTAAAAACAAACTATATTTACAAATACAATGAAAGCTGTTATTATATTGCTTTGCACCGCTATTTCTTGTTTTTCGCAAGTTAACGATTCGCTTTTATATCAATTAAAAAATATTAGTAACGATACAGAACGCGTAAATCAATTATATAAAATTGGTTTTAGTTTGCGAAACTCAGCTATCGAGGATGCTTTTGACATTGCTACTTATTGCGAACAAGCGGCCATAGAAAGCAACAGCTCAAATCATTTAGCAAAAGCCTATAATTTATTAGGTGTTTTAAATAACAAAGTCGGCAAGTATCAAACTGCTCTTTCGTATCAAAATAAATCGTTGTATTATAACCATCAAGCAAATAATGCATTAGGCATAGCTCATAATCAAACTAACATTGGTAATATTTACGCTTCACTAAAAAAGTTCAACTTAGCAGAACAAGCACAATTAAAGGCCTTAAATAGTTACAATGCAATTAACAATAAACTATTTATTGCCAAATGTTTACAAAATATTGGTGAATTAAAATTTTTGCAAGCGAATTACATGCCTGCTTTACAACAGTATAAACAAGCGTTAGGTTATGCTGCAGAAATAAATGATTATGAATTAATGGCTAATTGTAATAATAACATTGCCGCTACATTAATAAATTTAAATCATTGTGATAGCGCCATAGCTTATTTACAAGAGTGTGAAAAGTATTTAGCATTAACGGAAGATGAAATAGAACTAGCCGATTGTTATAACAACTATGCAAATATTTATATCCATTTATTTGATTTAGAAAAAGCAGATTTTTACATAACAAAAGCAGATTCTATTAGCAACGTTAACAATTATTGGGAAATGATTATTGAGTTATACGATACAAAAGCATTGTATTGTGAAAAAGCACAAAATTATAAAGAAGCCTTATTATGGTCGAAAAAATACCACCATGTGAAAGATAGTTTAGCCAATTTAGAAGTGGATTCAGCTATAGATGCATTTCAGGAAGCAAAACAAAATAACTCATATGAAACAAAGACTCAAACAAGTCTTACAATATACTTAACGGGCTTATTTGTATTAAGCCTTGGCATCCTATTATTTTTATTTAGATTTAAACGATGAGCAAAAAAGATAAAACACGTGTAAATGTTGTTTACTCAACTAACCCCAATTTTAGTTATCAAAATGAGGAGGAAGAAACTCATAATACTTTACCGCCTCAGCAACAAAATTTAAAATTATTTTTAGATAGAATTGGCGGCGGAAAACTAGTAACTCGCATTAGTGGATTTGTAGGCACAGAAGATGATTTAAATGATTTAGCAAAAATACTTAAGCAAAAATGTGGCGTTGGCGGAAACTCAAAAGACGGTAATATTTTAATACAAGGTGATAACCGCGACAAACTCCTAGAAATTTTAACCAAAGCTAATTATAAGGCCAAAAAAGCGGGGGGTTAAGCGTTTTAAGTTTTGAATGATAAATTATAAATTGAATTTGTTATGTATCTTTATCTAATAAAATTATTATAAACACAACGCAGTAAAAAATAATCATTAACCAATATAATTATGAATGCATTTATTGAACTTTTAAAAATATTAATTCCAGCAGCTGCAGTTTTTGGAGCTACTTACTTTGTGGTAAAAAAATTCTTAGATAACGACCAAAAGCGTCGTGAATTTGAATTACGAAAAGCCTCACAAGGAACTATTACTCCATTAAAAATACAAGCTTATGAACGTATCGTTATTTATTTAGAGCGTATCAATACAAACAGTTTAGTTATCCGTGTAAATAAAGCAGGTATGAATGCTCGCCAGTTACATCAAGAGTTAGTGTACACGGTAAAAAGTGAGTATGAGCATAATTTATCTCAACAAATTTACATGAGTTCAGGTGCCTGGGAAATGGTTAAAAATGCAAAAGAAGAAATCGTTCAATTAATTAACATCGCATCATCTAAAGTTCCTTCAGATGCTCCGTCGCAGGATTTAGCAGTGATGATATTAAACATTACCGCTAACCTTGGTAAAAAATTACCTAGCGAGCTTGCTATCGATTTTATCAAAAAAGAAATTGCTCAAACGTTTTAATTAAAATAAATGCAAAAATTATTTTCCGAATTCGCATCAACTACTGCTGCTCAATGGAAAGAGCAATTGGTAAAAGATTTAAAAGGCATAGATTACAATACACTGGTTTGGAAAACAAATACAGGTATTGATGTCCAACCCTTTTATACTAAAGAAAATTTAACTGAAACTCTCTCTCCTATTTTCACAAAAACAGATTGGGCTATTTGCGAAAACATTTTTGTGTCGGATGATAAGTCTGCAAATGCCCAAGCGTTAAATGCTTTACAAAATGGAGCTTCTGGATTAGTATTTCATATTAGTCAAAAAACAAATTATGAAGTTTTGCTAAAAGACATTTTACTGGAACATATTTATACTTTGTTTATCATTAAACCTGAATTTCAGCTTGAGTTAACGCGATTTTTATCTTCTCATAATGCAAGCGAAACTTGTTTTATTGAGTGTGATGAATTATTAAATAGTACAGTTGAACTAAAAAACGATGCCACTACAATATGTATTAACACTAATTTATATCAGGAAGCTGGTTCAAACACTGTTAACGAATTAGCCTTTTCAATAGCTCATTTAAATGAATATTTAACGATAAACACTACTGTCAAAACTATTCATATCAACTTATCAGTTGGCGGCGATTTTTTTATGGAGATTGCAAAACTACGTGCATTAAGAAAGCTATCTCAATTTTTATTAAACCAATACGATAGCAAAGCAAACATTCATATTCACGCTCAAACCACGTTAATCAACAAAAGTAATATTGATAGCTACAACAATATGTTACGTTCAACTACAGAAGCAATGAGTGCTTCTATTGGTGGCGCAAATAGCATTTTAGTATTACCTTTTGATGTAGAATTTAACAAGCAAAATGATTTTAGTTCACGTATGGCTCGTAATCAACAATTAATTTTAAAAGACGAAAGTTATTTAAATGTTGTTGCTGATATAGCATCTGGCTCATACTACATTGAAACATTAACTGAAACTCTTTGCGAAAAAGCTTGGGAAGGATTTAAAATTATAGAAGCAAAAGGTGGATTAATTGCATCGTTGAAATCAAATTACATTCAGGAAATAATTTCTAAAGATGCAGATACATTGATACAACAATATAAAAATGGAAAATTAATATTGGTTGGCATTAACAAATTTCAGAATAAAAACGAAGTGCTTGAACCTTTAAAAAGAAAAGCAACAACTCATCAATCGGGAATTAAAACAATAAACCTAAGTGCATCTCTTGAAAATCAGTTAGCCAATTAATCATGAGAAAAGATTTTTCAAATATTCAATATAAAACTAGTGCAGTTGAACAAATAACAAACAACAAACAACAAACTAGTTTTCTAACAGCTGAACAAATAAAATTAAATACATCATACACTATTGCTGATACCAAAGATTTTGAACACTTAAATTTTGGAGCTGGCACACCACCTTTTTTGCGTGGCCCCTACTCTAGTATGTATGTTCAAAATCCATGGACTGTTCGTCAATATGCTGGTTTTAGTACTGCTGAAGAAAGTAACGCTTTTTATCGCCGTAACTTAGCAGCTGGGCAAAAAGGTTTATCTGTTGCATTTGATTTAGCCACACACCGTGGCTACGATAGTGACCATGAACGTGTAGTTGGGGATGTTGGTAAAGCCGGCGTTGCTATTGATTCTATTTTAGATATGAAAGTATTGTTCGATCAAATTCCACTCGATCAAATGAGTGTGAGTATGACGATGAATGGTGCTGTATTGCCAATTTTAGCATTTTATATTATTGCCGCCGAAGAGCAAGGCGTATCAATGGATAAGTTAAGTGGTACTATACAAAATGACATTTTAAAAGAATTCATGGTGCGTAACACTTACATATATCCACCTGATGCATCCATGAAAATTATTGGCGATATTTTTGAATTCACTTCTCAAAAAATGCCAAAATTTAATTCAATTTCTATTAGCGGCTATCATATGCAAGAAGCTGGTGCTACTGCAGATATTGAATTAGCTTACACTTTAGCCGATGGATTAGAATATATTAGAACTGGTATTAAAGCAGGATTAGATATTGACGCCTTTGCGCCTCGTTTATCATTTTTCTGGGCTATTGGCATGAATCATTTTATGGAGATTGCTAAAATGCGTGCTGGCCGTATGTTGTGGGCTAAAATGGTTAAGCAATTTAATCCTAAGTCTGCAAAATCAATGGCATTACGTACACATTGTCAAACTAGTG
Source organism: Bacteroidota bacterium (assembly GCA_043719555.1). Lineage (GTDB taxonomy): Bacteria > Bacteroidota > Bacteroidia > B-17B0 > Aurantibacillaceae > UBA4416. The sequence goes on from JAYSTR010000143.1 coordinate 8,800, forward strand.
GTTGGAGTTTAACAGAACAAGATCCTTTTAATAATGTAACACGTACTTGTGTAGAAGCTTTAGCTGCTGCAATGGGCCATACTCAAAGTTTACATACCAATGCTTTAGATGAAGCTATTGCCTTGCCAACTGATTTTAGTGCTCGTATTGCTCGCAACACACAATTATTTTTACAAAATGAAACCAATGTTTGTAAAGTTGTAGATCCTTGGGCTGGTTCTTATTATGTAGAAACCTTAACCAATGAATTAACTAACAAAGCTTGGGAATTAATTGAAGAAGTTGAAAAATTAGGTGGTATGGCCAAAGCCATTGAAACCGGCATTCCAAAAATGCGTATTGAAGAAGCAGCCGCTCGAAAGCAAGCACGTAT
>JAYSTR010000144.1:0-9161 GCA_043719555.1 Bacteroidota bacterium
GTAGAAAGTTTATCTGCTTACGCTCGTCAGTTTTTAGGTCGATTAGAGAAGCCGAAAGTGGATTATATTAAAGGGATTTCTCCTGCAATTGCTATTGAACAAAAAGTTATATCGCGTAACCCACGTAGTACAGTTGGCACCATTACCGAAATTTATGATTATTTAAAACTATTATATGCTCGCGTTGGTAAAACATACAGCCCCATTTCTGGTAAGCAGGTAAAGCGCGATAGTGTAAGTGATGTGGTTGATTTTGTGAATACTTTATCTAATGAAACGAAGTGTTTAATTTTATCAAAAATTACTTTATCAAAAGACAGAACTTTAGATAAGCATCTAGATTTATTGAATCAGCAAGGGTTCTCACGTATTTTAGTAAATAATCAAATTACAAAAATTACAGACTTTGACGCGAAAAAATCTAAAAAAACAGATGAAATCTTTTTATTAATTGATAGAATTGTTTTTGACGTAACTGATGAAGATTTTCAGAATCGTGTAGCTGATAGTGTGCAAACTGCCTTTCAGGAAGGACAAGGTGAATGTGATATTTACATTGAGCTTGAAGACAAAAAATATAACCACCATCACTTTTCTAATATATTTGAAGCCGATGGAATGTTATTTGAAGAACCTGACTTAAACTTTTTTAGTTTTAATAATCCTATTGGCGCTTGCAAAACTTGCGAAGGTTTTGGTAGTATTATTGGCATTGATCCAGATTTAGTGATTCCTAATAAAAGTGTTTCAGTTTTCGAAAATGCAGTAGCTTGTTGGAATGGAGAAACGATGAGCTATTATAAAAATCAATTAATTAAAACTGCGCATCATTTCGATTTCCCTATACATAAACCAATTGTACAACTTACAAAATCTCAATACGATTTGTTATGGAATGGTAATAAGCATTTCGAAGGAATTACAGCGTTTTTTAAAATGCTCGAAAAAGAAAGCTACAAAATACAATACCGTGTAATGCTGGCTCGCTATCGTGGTAAAACAAATTGCCCCGATTGCAACGGAACTCGTTTACGTAAAGATGCCAACTACGTAAAAATAAATGACAAAGGCATTTCGGAATTAGTAATAATGCCTGTTACAGAACTTTATGATTTTTTCAAAAAACTAAAACTGAATGAACACGATACGTCTATTGCAAAGCGTTTATTATTAGAAATTAATAGTCGTTTGCAATTTTTATTAGATGTAGGTTTAGGCTATTTAAGTTTAAATCGTGTTGCAAATACGCTGAGTGGTGGCGAAAGCCAGCGAATAAATTTAGCTACTTCATTAGGCAGTAGTTTAGTGGGGAGTTTATATATTTTAGATGAGCCTAGTATTGGTTTACACTCACGTGATACCGAAAAATTAATTGGCGTTTTAAAATCGTTACAACAGCAAGGTAATACCGTTATTGTAGTAGAGCACGATGAAGACATTATGTTAGCCGCTGATGAATTAATTGATATTGGCCCTGAAGCTGGAACAAATGGCGGAACATTAGTATTCCAGGGAACTCATAAAGATTTATTAAAAGATTCAGAAAGTTTTACTGCAAAGTATTTAACTAATAAATTAAAAATTGAGGTTCCTGAAAATCGTCGTAAATGGAAAGAATTTATTGAAGTTAAAAATGCAACTGATCATAATTTAAAAAACATTTCAGTCAAATTTCCTTTAAATACCTTGTGTTGTGTAACGGGCGTTAGTGGTTCTGGAAAATCAACCTTAATTAAAAAAGTATTATATCCTAACATTCGTAAATATTTAGATGGATATTTTGATAATGTAAAAAGTGATAAAATATCAGGAAGTTTAAAAAGCATACAGCACGTTGAGTTTATTGATCAAAACCCGATTGGTAAATCATCGCGCAGTAATCCTGTAACATATACCAAAGCATACGATGAAATACGAACACTTTTCGCGGAGCAATCTTTAGCAAAAGTTCGTAATTACAAACCTTCTCATTTTTCATTTAATGTAGATGGTGGTCGTTGCGAAGTATGCGAAGGAGAAGGAACCATTACTGTAGAAATGCAATTTATGGCCGACATCTCCTTGCCTTGTGAAGCCTGTAATAGCAAACGATTTAAAGCGGAAACATTAGAGATTTTATATAAAGGTAAGTCCATTTCAGATGTTTTGGAAATGACTATTGACGATGCGGTAATCTATTTTAGTCAAGATGAAACTGAACGGATATGTAAAAAAATAATAGAACGTTTAAAACCTTTACAGGAAGTTGGATTGGGATATGTGCAATTAGGACAATCATCTAGCACCTTAAGTGGCGGTGAAGCTCAACGTATAAAACTGGCTACTTTTTTAATTGGAGGAAGTTCCACAACAAAAACCTTATTCATTTTTGATGAACCTACTACCGGTTTACATTTTCATGATGTTGCCAAATTATTAAAATCATTTAATGCTTTAATTGATAGAGGACATTCTATTATAGTAATTGAACACAATTTAGATGTGATAAAATGTGCGGATTGGATGATTGATATTGGACAAGAAGGTGGCGAAAACGGAGGAAATATTGTAGCCGAGGGAACACCCGAAGATGTAGCTAAAAGCAAAACAAGTTATACCGCAAAATACCTTAAAGAAAAGTTGTAAAAAACTCAATATTGAATGATAAATGTTAAAACAAAAGTCTTTCTTTCAACTTTGGACAATTTTTGAACAAATGGCACGATAATTGAAAATTTAACGATAAAATCACTAATTTTAAATATAAAGAGTTTACTATTATAAAAATTACCCCATCACTAAAACAAACTATTATGAAAAAATTATTTACACTCTCATTATTAACTCTTTTAGGGTTAGGTAATCTATTGAGCCAAGTTGGTGACATAGATCCAACATTCAATATTGGAACAGGAGCTAATAACTCTATATTATCTGCATACGTGCAAACTGACGGGAAAATTTTAGCAGTAGGTGGCTATACATTATTTAATGGTCAGTCTAAAACAAGAATTATTCGTTTAAATTCAGATGGAAGTATAGATAATGGCTACACAACCGGAGCTGGATTTGGCGGAACAGTTTATAGAGTTAAGCAGTTAATGAGCGGGAAAGCATTTGTAACTGGCCAGTTCACAAATTATGGCGTAAACACCGCAAATAGATTAGCTCGTATTAATACAGATGGAACTAAGGATGCTACTTATGCAACCGGAACAGCTACTGCTGGAGCAAATGGTTTTATTTATGACTTTGTTGAACAGCCAGATGCTAAGATTATAGTTGGTGGAGGATTTACTTCGATAGTTGGAACTGCTAAAACAAGAATTGCACGATTAAATTCAAACGGAACTATTGATAATACATTTTCAATTGGTACTGGAATTAATAATAGTATTTACAAAATAGCTCTTCAAAGTGATAGTAAAGTGATTGTAGGAGGTGCTTTTACAACATATAATGCAATTAGTGCATCTAGAATTGTTCGTATAAATTCAAACGGAGCAATTGATAATACATTTACTACCGGAACAGGATTCAGTTATACAACTCCAACACTTACGGCAGTTTACGCAATTGATATTCAATCGGATGGCAAAATAATAGTTGGAGGAACTTTTACCTCTTACAATGGTAGTGCGGTAAATAATATCGTTCGTTTAAATTCAAATGGAACAATTGATAATAGTTTTACTATTTCTTCATGCAACAGTAATGTAAGAATGATTAAAATTTTAACTGATGGTAAAATACTTGTAGCAGGAAGTTTTACAAACTTTAATGGTGCTTCAAAAAATCGAATTGTACGTTTAAATAGTGATGGATCAAATGATAATACATTTGGTGGGACGGGTTCAAATAATGATATATTAGATATTTCATTTCAAAGTAACAATGACTTTTTAATTAGTGGTGCTTTCACATCATATTCTGGAAGTTCAATAAATCGAATTGCTAGAATTTTAAATAATTGCTCTACTCCAACTATTTCTGTTTCGCAAACATCAAACACTTGCAATGGCGGTTCTTCGGCAACAGCATCAGTGAGTGTAACAGGCGGAACAGCATTTACTTATACTTGGCTGCCCCAAGGTTCAAATTCTTTTTCAGTATCTGGATTAACAGCAGGAGATTATACATGTATTGTATCTAATGCTTGTGCGTCATCATCCTCAGTTGTAGTAACAATTACCGATCCAGCAATAGTGCCAGTGGCTATTAGCGGCGGCACAGCTACTGTTTGTTCAGGCGGGGAAGCAATATTAACTGCATCAGGAGCTTTAACGTATTTATGGAGTAATTCGTCAGCAGTTGCCTCTACAACTGTTAATCCATCATCAAATACATCATATACTGTTACAGGTACTGATGGAAATGGATGTTCAAATACTGCTGTGAAAACCGTAACTGTTTCAGGAACATGTGTTACCTCTTCAGTTCCATGCGGCAAAACAATAACAAATTTCGCATCATCTTTTAGCGCCGTATCGGTAACTGGTGCTATAAATTATAGATTTAAATTTTATAATAATACTACGAATGCATTAGTTGCATCAAAAACTCAAGCTTCTAGAACGCTTACTTTTAGTTCTGTAAGTAATATTTTTTACGGAAATACATACAAGTGGACAGTTGCAGTTGATAAGGGTTCAGGTTTTGGTGCTGAAAGTAGCAATAGTTGCACTATTACTTTTGCAATCCCAACAAGCAGTGTTGTATGTGGTAGATCATATTCTAATTTAAATACTTATAATGCGATAACTTCAATATCAAAAGCTACAAACTATCGCTTTAATTTTTACGACAACGTTACTAATGCGTTATTAGCAACAAAAACACAAACTAGTACATATATATATTTTAATCAAGTAACTGGATTACAGTATGGTAATACCTATAAATGGACTGTAGCTGTAGAATATAACAATGGAACAACAACACTTTTTGGTCCAGAAAGTTCTATAAATTGTACTATTACATTTAACGCTCCGTCTACAAAATTACCTTGTGGTAGTACGTATACATCAACAACTGCATATTCAGCAGCTACACCAGTATCTTATGCTTTGGCATACAGGTTTAACTTTTATGATAATGTTACTAATGCTTTAGTAAGCACAAAAACAAATGCAAACAGTTACGTGTATTTTAGCCAAATGCCAGGATTAATTTTTAATAAAACTTATAAATGGACAGTTGAAGTACAATACTTTAATGGAACTAGTAATGTATTTGGTCCTGCATCTTCCAATACGTGCACTGTTACATGGGGAGCCTTTGGAAGCAAAGTTAATAACGGAGATAATAGTGTTGAACAAAATATGCTATCAACTTCAAATCAACGAATAGATCAAAGTTCGCTTTTAATTGAAGACGAAAATAATTGGTTATCTGTATTCCCTAATCCAACAAACGGGCTAATTAAAATTGAGGGTTCATTGGAAATTATTAATGTTGAAATCAAAAATGTAGCTGGACAATTATTAATAAATCAAAAAGCAAGCGAAATAGATTTAACTCCATTTGACAATGGATTCTACTTTATAAATGTTTTAACTGATAATGGCTACAAAAACTTTAAAATCATTAAAGAATAATTTTCAATAATCAAATAAAAAAGGCTGTAAATAATTTATTTACAGCCTTTTTTATGTTCAGGCAATATTTCTTAATATCTTTTTAAAAAGCTATTAACAACCTTACGTTTCTTTTCAAAAAAATATGCACTTTTGAGTTTTAGAAATCCATTTCTAAAAACTATGCAACTAAAATATCAAAGCAAGCAAAAAGCAATCCTTTTATTAGAAGACGGTAAAGTATTTGAAGGCAAAGCAGCCGGAAAAATTGGTACTACAACTGGCGAAATTTGTTTCAATACTGGTATGACCGGTTATCAAGAGATTTTCACTGATCCATCTTATTTTGGACAGATAGTAGTGATGAACAATGTACACGTAGGAAACTACGGCGTTGAATTGCATGAAGTTGAAAGCGATAGCATTAAAATTTCCGGTATGATTTGTAAGAAATTTAACGATGGTTATTCTCGTAAACGTGCCTGCCTATCATTACAAGATTATTTTAAAAACGACGGTATAGTATCTATTAGTGATGTTGATACAAGAGCTATAGTAAGATACATTCGTGATAAAGGTGCAATGAATTGTATTATTTCTTCAGAAAACACCGATATAGAATCTTTAAAAGCACAACTGGTAAAAGTTCCTAAAATGGAAGGTTTAGAATTATCTTCTAAAGTTAGTACTACTGTAGCTTATGAGTTTGGCGAAAGTATTTCTAAATACAAAGTCGCTGTTTTAGATTTTGGTGTAAAGAAAAATATTCTTCGCTCGTTAGCAGATCGCAATTGTTTTTTGAAAGTATTTCCTATGAAAACTGCTTTATCAGAAATTTTAGATTTTAAACCAGATGGCATTATGTTAAGTAATGGACCTGGCGACCCCAGTGTAATGAAGGACGAAATTAATTTAATAAAACAAATTGTAGAAACAGGAATTCCTGTTTTCGGCATTTGTTTAGGTCATCAACTATTAGCCGAATCTCAAGGCATATCAACGTATAAAATGCATGCTGGCCATCGTGGCATTAACCATCCGGTGAAAAATATTATTACTGGTAAATCAGAAATAACTTCGCAAAACCATGGTTTTACAATTAATGTAGATGATATTGCGAAAAATCCCAATATAGAAATTACACACGTTAATTTAAATGATAGTACTGTTGAGGGAATTCGTTTAAAAAACAAACCAGTTTTTTCTGTACAATACCATCCAGAGGCTTGCCCTGGGCCATTAGACTCACGTTATTTATTTGATGATTTTGTGTCGAATATTTCAAAAAACAAAAAAAGTTAGCCTAAGGCTAACTTTTTTTGTTTTAATGAATAAGCTTAATTACTGCTTAACTACTTTTTTAACTACACCTGAGTTATTAATCGTCAGTTTTACAAAATAAACTCCTGAACTTAAACTACTCATATCAATGGTGAATTTTTGTTGTGCCGAATTATTTTTTACAACAACATTCCCCATCACATCAATTAGCTCATACGATACTTTTTCAATAACTAATTTATTTTCGATAGTTACGATTCCAATGGTAGGGTTTGGATATAAATTAAAATCGGTTTGTTTTACTAGTTCATTAATACCAACCGTAATGTTTTGCAAGCAGTTTGGCTTATTAACTTGGTTGTAAAACGCACGTACTTTTTGTACATCTGATTTTAATTTAGCTACTGATAATAAATTAGCATTAACTGTAGATGAACTATCAAACGAGGTAACTAATGCATACTCTACTTCCTGCATTTGCCCTGCTGCCAAATTAAAAGGACCAGAACTAATCAATAATCTTCTATCTCCTCCCACATTACCTGCTGAAATTTCGGTCCAATTACCACAAGTGTTATTAGGATCTGTTGAAACTGTGCCATTTGGATCACCAGAGAAAGCCCAATTCGTTGGCACTGTACCGTTATATCCACCTCCTCCACAAGTAACATGTGTACTATCTAACCAATGACTGGTCATATAATTGTAATAATCAAATCCTCGCCATGGGTTTAAAGTACTTGAAGGAGCATTACCCACATTATTATTAAAATACCCACTATTTGTTAGTTTACAATCTTCGTTTGGCTCATCAATAATGCCATCATTATTATTATCAATGCCATCGTTTAATGGCGCTATGGGTCCTTTCATAATTGCAAAGCCCAGTGCTGGTGGATAATCGTTATATCCTGTAGATGCGGGGCAATTTGCATCTGCATTATTCCCATTATAAATATATCCATAATTATCAGCCACATTGCAACCTATATAATCATCTAAATAACAACCTAAATCAGTATCGCTAAACATAGTTGTATATACATCGTGATATGCATTGGCAGAACGATTAATGATTTTATAATCATAAAACGTCGTATAATTTAACTCGTTTTTTCCACTCAAAGTTGATGGACAACCATAAGCATAAGCCATGGCCTGCACTTCTATACCCATAGGTAAGGCGGATGTAGATTGATGCACTCCCAAATTATCGTTATAAATAAAATACAAGGCTTGATCGCCTTTAATTTTAGGATAATCACCTAGCATGGGGTTATAAATGCCATCATTATTATAATCTACAAAAGGCGCCAAATTTTTACTTTTTAAACCTGTACCATGAGCTGGCCAAGTAGCAATGTTTTCGGGAATAGTATAAGTACTATTTTGTACATTGCCATTATTAAAGTTACTTATAAAATCATTAATATCGGTATAGCTTACTTTCCATATTTTGTCATAATTAATTACTGTTACTGTATCAATACCAGCACTAGTCGTATCTAAAGGACCTGGCCAAAAATCTATACCATCTTGTCTGTAAGTTTGAGCGCCTAAATGTAACTGATTGTTAGCATCGTAACCGCCAACCCATAGGGATGAAGCAAATGTTAAATTTACATTTTTCCCTTTTGGAACTTCATAAGTTGCAATTCCACTACCACCAACATCCGCATGCATATCGCTTCTATTAGTGATAGCTGCTTTTACTTGATTGATATCTAAATATTTAAAGTTATCGCTTGTAACCAATCCAAATGGTATTGTGTAATTTTGCTGATTGAATTTAAGAAACTTAGATATTTGATTTGTTGCTGTATTTATTCGAGTTCCTGTAATATATAATTCATTATTATAATTATAAAGCCTATCGCCTAAAGAAGTAAATCCTGAAATTGATGGGGTATAATACTTAATGTTATTTTCTGAAATAATTTCCGTAATCATATATCCTCCACCAACACAATAACCAATAAAAGTGATACCGTTATTTGGACCAATACAAAAATTTGCTGCGGAAAAATAATATGGGTATCCTACTATATGATATTTATCCATAAGTTTAGAGAAACTCAGATTATTATAAATTAAAATATCTGTAGTTTTTAACCATTTATTTCCAGTTGCATCTATCCCTATTTCATATACACCGCCTAATAAAATAGGTGAGCTAATTACTGAGTAACTAACTATTGAAAAACTATTATCAATGTTAAATTTCACTAGTTGAGAACGATTATTACCTATCCATAATACGTTGGCATTCTCTGCTTTAACAGCAAAGATGGTATCACTTGGCAAAGATGCGTTTGCTACATTATA
>JAYSTR010000145.1:0-58898 GCA_043719555.1 Bacteroidota bacterium
AACAAGCGTATTTAGATGGTAAAATAACTTGGAAAAAACCAAGTTCTTGTCATTTATACGCAATAAGAATAACTGATTACAAAGAATATGACGCTGTAAATTACCACTCGTGGCATATTTGCAAACCAGCTTGCGAATGTGGTAGTCAGTTAAATGTACCCGTATATAAGTTTTTAAAAGAACCTTTAATTAGAAAATATGGTGATAGTTGGTATAGCGAACTCGATGCTATTTACAAAGCATATTCATCAAAAAAATAATTATTTTAAAAGCAACTCTTAATGAGTTGCTTTTTTTCCTTGACTCAACGCTGCTAAATTACACATACGGTATAATAGTCGCGCGGCCACATTTGCATTCCATTCATCATCTCCACCAACTTCATTCAAATCAAACGCAATAATTTTTTTGCCACTGGCAACTAATTGCTCAAATAAATACAACACTTGATCTGTTTCAAACCCACCAGCTACTGGTGTTCCAGTTCCCGGGCACAATTTAGGGTCTAAGCCATCAATATCAAAACTTAAATATACATTTTGAGGTAACTCGGCAATAATATCCTGACAAATAGCATCCCAAGTTCTACCTTTAAATTGTTGTTGCTTTATATCTCTATCAAAAAAGGTTTTTACACGTCCGTTAGAATTATTAATAATATCTAATTCGGCCTGACAAAAATCTCTAATTCCAACTTGTACTAATTTTTTAACTTGATTTATTTTTAGAGCATTATACATAATAGATGCGTGCGAAAACTCAAAACCTTCGTAAGCAACTCGTAAATCAGCATGTGCATCAATTTGTAAAATAGCGAAATCGCCTACGTGCTCGCTTAATGCTTGCATCATGCCTAATGGCGTAGAATGATCGCCACCAATTAAACCAACTGTTTTATTTTGTTGTAAAAAATGTAGGCAACGTTTTTTTACCAATGCGTTCATTTCTTTACAAGCAGCGTCTATATCTTTAATTTCAGAAATCTCCGATGATGGCTCTCCATTGCATTGTCTGTCAATAATAATTTCGGCAACTGGGCGATATATTTCACTTTTTTCGCGAATAGTCTCGTTAATGTCATCCATTGCTATTCCTAGCTTCCATGCATCATTAACAATAGGATCATATAAATCTACCTGAAACGATGCGTCAAATATTTTTTCAGGACCATTCATAGTTCCACCACCATAACTAACTGTTACTTCCCAAGGCACAGGTATTAATACTATATCAGATTCAGCAGTAGTAAATGGTAAGCCAAACATATCAGCATTAACATCACCTACTCCATTCGCATCAAAGTTTTTTATTTTATCTTGTTTATTCATTTTATAATTGTTTGAAATTTGTTATTAGTTGTTTGATTATATATTATGTTTCAAGAAACAAAAAACTTAAATCTATAATCAATTTTAAGGCGCTAATCTATTAATTTTCCAGTTATCTCCTTCTTGGGTGTATGAAATTCTATCGTGCAATCTGCTTTTGCGTCCTTGCCAAAACTCGAAGTAATTAGCCGTAATTACAAAACCACCCCAAAAATCTGGACGAGGAATTTCAGTATCATTACTAAACTTTAACGTGTTTTCATTTACCAAGCTTTGCAATTCATTTCGGTTAACAATTACTTTACTTTGCGGCGAGCTCCATGCTCCTATTTTTGATTCTTTGGGACGATGTTCAAAATAACTATCGCTTTTTTCGGATGATGCTTTTTGTACAGTTCCTTCTATTCGAATTTGACGTTCCAATTCTGGCCAAAAAAAATTCATACAGATATGAGGATTGTTAACTAACTCCTGAGCCTTACGTGAATTGTAATTCGTGAAAAAATAAAATTTATTTTCACTGAACTCACGCAAATACACAATCCGTGATGTTGGCTTGTCATCCTCATTCACTGTTGCTAAATTAAATGCTAAAGGCTCATTTACTTCTAATTTAATAGCCTCATTGAACCAGCTTTCAAACAAAACGTTTGGTTCGTGCGGAATATTTTCTTCAGATAATTCACCTTTTAAAAAATCTTCGCGTAATTTATTGATATGTTGATTTATTGATTTCATTTTCGTAAATTTACTAATATTAATTAATTGTGGATAATGGTAAACCCCGGAGATATTTTAATAGCCAAACCATTTTTACAAGACGGCCAGTTTAAACGTTCAGTTATCTTTTTAACAGAGCATAACGACAAGGGTAGCCTAGGATTTGTAGTGAACAAACCTCAAGGACTTTTATTAAAAGATATTTTTCCACATTTAAAACACGGCACCTTTCCTTTATTCGAAGGCGGTCCAGTTTCAAGCAATCAGCTGTTTTATACACATACGTTAGGTAAAAAACTAAGCGATAGTGTGGACATAGGTAACGGTGTGTTTTGGGGAGGGAATTTTTTTGAACTAACTTACTTTATAGAACATAAAAAAATTAAACCGAACGAAATCCGTTTTTATGTTGGCTATACGGGCTGGGAGCCCGGACAACTTCATCAAGAAATTTTAGATGATTCGTGGTTTACCAAAAGCGAAAATTATTTAAAACTAATGCGCTTAAAGCCCGAAGAAGTTTGGGGTTATGAGCTTTGTAAAATAAAACCACATTTTAGAGTTTTTAGTGATTATGAAAATGATCCGTCGCCAAATTAATAATGGAAAAAACTTGTATGCATTGTTCTCAATTATTTTTGTGTAATCAAACAGATATTAAAAATTGTTTTTGTCAAACAGTTTCTCTAACTCCACAAACCTTGCAGTATTTATCTAAAAATTATAATGATTGTTTATGTAACAATTGTTTGATAGAACTTTCAAAAAACTTAAACCATACAAACGATGCAAACTAATCATACCTCTGTTGATGTTGTGTTAATTGGCACAGGCATAATGAGTGCTACTCTCGGCATTTTATTAAAAGAATTAAATCCTGATATAACGATTTCTGTTTTTGAACGATTAGATGAAATTGCAAAAGAAAGTACTGATGCGTGGAATAATGCAGGAACTGGGCACTCCGCCTTTTGCGAATTAAACTACACACCCGAAAAAGAAGGCAAGATTGATATTTCAAAAGCCATACGCATTGCTTCAAACTTTGAGTTATCTAAAGAGTTTTGGCATTATTTAATGAGTACAAAAAAAATCTCTTCGCAAAAACAATTTATTACCAAAGTACCTCATATTAGTTTTGTGTGGGGCGCTGATAATTGTTTTTATTTGAAAAAACGTTACGAGGCATTGAGTAAACATCCCCTATTTGAAGATATGGAATTTAGTCACAAATGGGAAGTACTAGATAAATGGATGCCTTTGGTAATGGATAATCGCGACCCAGGCATTGAAGTAGCGGCCACAAAAATGGATATTGGCACTGATGTAAACTTTGGAGAATTAACACGTGCCATGTTTGCTTATTTAAAAACATTACCAGGAGTTGCCATTCATTTGGGATGCGACGTGGAGGATATTGAAAAAACTAACAATGGACAATGGAATATTTCCATACAAGATATTAAACGTGATGAAGAATTTACTATAGATACAAAATTTGTGTTTATAGGAGCTGGTGGTGGTTCTTTACCATTACTAGATAAATCAAACATAGAGGAAGCGGAAGGCTATGGTGGTTTCCCGATAAGCGGGCAATGGTTGGTTTGTAAAAACGAAAAAATTATTGAGCAACATTTTGCTAAAGTATATGGTAAAGCATCGGTAGGTGCGCCTCCTATGTCGGTTCCGCATTTAGATACACGAATGATTGATGGAAAGAAAGCATTACTTTTCGGGCCATTTGCGGGCTTTTCCACAAAATTTTTAAAGCAAGGTTCCTATTGGGATTTGCCAGCGTCTGTTGAAATTGACAACATTGTACCTATGCTTTCGGCAGGTGTGCATAATATTCCTTTAACAAAATATTTAATACAGCAGGTAAGTCAAAGTATGGAAGACCGATTAGCAGCTTTACAAGAATATTACCCTGAAGCAAAATTAGAGGATTGGGAATTAGCCATAGCCGGACAACGCGTACAAGTGATTAAAAAAGATAAAAAAGAAGGTGGTGTATTAGAGTTTGGCACTGAAATAGTAAGCTCAGCCGATGGTTCATTAGCCGCATTATTAGGCGCATCTCCAGGCGCATCCACGTCGGTTAGTGCTATGTTAGATGTTTTGAAAAAATGTTTTGAAACTAAAATAAGTAGTACTGAGTGGACAACTAAACTTCAGCAAATGATGCCTTCTTATGGCAAATCGTTAGCGGATGATACAGGTGATTTAATTAAAAAAAGCAGAGCATTAACTCAAGAGATTTTTGATTGATTTATTATTAAAGCTATCACTGTAACTTGAGGTCGCAAATTGCGACATCTAGTTTTAAAACAAAAAACACCCAATAGCTTTTAAATAAAAAAACTGGGCTCTAACGGAATACTAAAATATTGGAGGCGCCAGATTGGCACCTCCAATATAAATAAACAAATTGGCTTATAAATAACACCTCAAAAACATCTTATTACCATAGTAAAAACTCATTTATCCTTGATTTTATCCCACTAAACAATTTATAGGGCTTTTTATCTAAAAATTGGGCAGATTTCGGTTTTTTATTATAGTTTAGCGCTCTATTTTAAAAAATTATTATGAAAAAAATCGTCACCTTTTTAATTGTATGTTCTTTTGTTTTAAAACCTATTGCCAAAGCCGATGAAGGTATGTGGTTGCCTATGTTACTAGGTGAACAAGTGTATTCCGATATGGTTAAACGTGGTTTAAAAATCAGTAAAGAACAATTATATAGTATGAACCAAGCGTGTATTAAAGACGCTATTATTATTTTTGGTGGCGGTTGTACTGGCGAAATCGTAAGTAAAGAAGGTTTAATTTTCACCAATCATCACTGTGGATATAGTGCTATTGCAGCTGCAAGTTCAGTAGAGCATAACTATTTAAAGGATGGTTTTTGGGCTAAAACTAAACAAGAAGAAATTTATGCGCCAGGTGTACACGCACAGTTTTTAATTAAAATTGTAGATGTTACCGATAAGGTAAATGAAAAATTAAAAGATATTCCTGCTTTAGAATTAACAGCAAAAATGCCTGCTATTTTAAATGATATGGCAACTAAAGAAACTGAAGGCACAGGTTACGAAGGTCGTGTAGCATCTATGTTTAAAGCAAATCAATTTTTATTATTTGTTTACGAGCGTTATAAAGATGTACGTTTAGTTGGTACGCCAAGCGAGAGTATTGGTAAATTTGGTGGAGATACTGACAACTGGGAATGGCCTCGTCATACTGGTGATTTTTCAATATTCCGTGTGTATACAAACAAAGATGGTAAAGCATCAGATTATGCAGCCGACAACGTTCCTTTAAAATCTAAATATTCTTTACCTGTTTCTATTAAAGGCGTTAAGGATGGCGATTATACTATGATTTACGGTTACCCTGGCGGAACAAATCGTTACGAAACATCGTATGGTGTTAAATTAAAAACTGATATCGAAAACCCATCATTAGTTACTTTACGTGATGCGCGTTTAAAATTTATGTTAGAGGAAATGAAAAAAGATCCAGCTGTAAAAATTCAATTAGCTGGAAACTATGCTGGTATTGCCAACTACTGGAAATTTTTTGATGGCGAATCAAAACAATTATTAAAACACAAAACTTACGAAGAAAAACAGGCTAACGAAGTAACTTTTAATGAGTGGGCGAAATCAAAACCAGAATATGCAACTTTGTTTTCTGATTTCGGAAAAACATACGACACTTGGAGACCATATACTAAACAACGTGTTTATTTAAATGAAGGCATAATGGGCTCTCCATTAATTGCTTTTGCTGGTACTTTACAAAAATTAGACGCAGCTTTAAGTAAAAAAGACGCTACTAAAGAAGACATTACAAAAGCGATAGATGCTGCAAAAACTGCTCGTACTGCCTTTATTAAAGGAGAAAATGTTGTATCTGATAAAAATATTTTAGCACACGTTACTCAAGCATATTATAACGATGTTGATGCAGCACAACACCCTGCTGGTTTTTACTCAATGGTAAACGCTAAGTTCGGCGATTTAAAAACTAAAGCTACTTATGAATCATTTGCAAATAATGTATTCTCAACTACTGCTTGTTTAGATAATACTAAATGGGATGCATTTGTTGCTAATCCAGATACTGCAATCTTACATAAGGATCCTGCATTTATGATGGCAAATATGTTTAACAATAACTTTACTACTAAATACGCTAAAGCATTTGCTGACTTTAATGCTCAAAATTTTGCGTTAGGTAAATTATACTTAAAAGGTATTTTAGAAATGAACAAAGGCAAAAAAATGTATCCAGATGCAAACTTTACAATGCGAGTTAGTTTTGGTAACGTTAAATCATACGTACCGCGTGATGCAGTAAAATATAGCCACATTTGTACTTTAAGTGGTATTTTAGAAAAATACAAACCAAATGATTATGAGTTTGATTTACCAGCAAAATTACGTGAAGTAGCTGCGGCAAAAGATTATGGACAATATGCTGACGCTGATGCAAAAGATATAGTTGTATCATTTATTAGTTCGAATGATATTACTGGTGGTAACTCAGGTTCTCCAGTAATGAATGCTAAAGGCGAATTAATTGGTTTAGCATTTGATGGTAACTACGAAGCATTAAGTCATAAATTAAAATTTGATAAAGATTTAAATCGTACTATTAATTTAGATGTACGTTATTTATTATGGGTTGTTGAAAAAATTGGTGGTGCTACAAACATCATTAACGAATTAGATATTCGTAAAATGTAATTCATAAATACGCATTATTTAAAAAGCCTCTAACATTAGTATGTTAGAGGCTTTTTTTATTAAATAGTAGTATCGTAATAATTAAATTCCCATTTGTTTTAGTTGTTCTTCTAAAAACTGAATGCCTTCTGTAAAACTGTGTGGATTATATCCTAAATCACGAATGGCTTTGTCAATTATAAACCCAGTAATTGGTGGGCGTTTAGCTGGTTGTTTAATGTCTGCCGATTTAGATGGTTTAATTAAAGATTTATCTAATTTGTAATAATCAGCAACTAAATGAGCGACTTCTAAAATATTTAAAAAGTCTTTGCCTGAAATATTATAAATGCCTTTTGCTTTTTTCTCAGCAATTAAAATACAACCATCTGCTAAATCTTCTGCTAACGTTGGCGTGCGATATTGATCATCAACTACATTGATTGTTTTACCTTGCTCTAAACTTTGCTTTACCCATAACACAATATTACTGCGACTCATACTATCAACTATGCCGTATACTAATACCGTACGGGCCATTGCCCAATGCAAAGTTGATGATTGAACAATTTTTTCGGCCTCTAATTTACTTTCTGCATAATAACTTAAAGGATTAGGAACTTCATTTTCATCTAATGGTCCGTGAGTTCCATCAAAAATAAAATCAGTAGAAAGATGTATAAACTGTGGTTTATAATTAGGATTTTCATTAGATAACTTTTCTAATACCGTAACTTGATTTTGAACAGCTGTCACATTAAGTAACCAACAATTTTCCTTTTCAGTTTCGCACGCATCTACATTAGTCATAGCGGCTGTATTAATTACAACATCGGGCATATACTTTGTAAAAACATCGCTAACGTTTTCGTAGTTAGTAATATCTACTTCCGCGTATTCGTATCCCGATTTTTGAACTAATCTGTTTTCGCCACGAGCTGTAGCAATACACGTAACATTAGTTTTATCTTTTAATTTGTAAACTAATTTTTGTCCTAATAATCCGTTTGATCCTGTAATTAATATTTTTTGCATAATTCTTTTTATTCTTCAACTGCGTTTGAAGTGACAGAGTATTATTTATTTAGAGCTTTTAAATTTATTTCGTTTTACCTCAATACGGCGCAAATTTTCGCTAGCGCGTTTACCAAGTGAATTCGTTTTTTTATTTTTTTCTGATTTTTCGTGAAACCCACCTGTTGGTGCTGGAGCACGTTTTATTTTCTTCAACGTTTTATCGCGCGTAACTGGTTTTTCTTCTTGAGTTAAATGATCAGAAATAAAAACATCTTCAGGTAAATCAAGCATCGTGATTTTCTTACCCATCAATGCTTCTATTTGCTTTTGATACTCAACTTCAGTTGGTATTACAAAACTTACTGCAATACCTGCTTTATCAGCACGACCAGTACGACCAATACGATGAATATAAGAACTTGCTTCTCTTGAAATATCAAAATTTACAACGTGAGTAATGTCTGATATATCAATACCACGAGCAACAACATCCGTAGCAATTAATACTCGGTGCGTTCCTTCATCAAATTGTTTAATGGCATTAAAACGTTGTGGTTGAGATTTGTTTGAGTGTATAACACCAATCGCTTCACCAAAATCTTTATCTAATTCTTTTTGAATTTCATCAGCAATTTTTTTATTCTTCACAAATAACAACACCTTGCTCATACTATCATCTCTGTTCAATAACGATTCCAGTAAATTTACTTTTGTGTAAAAATTAGGAACATTATATCCTTCTTGTATAATTTTTGCTAATGGTGTTCCGCGCGAAATAACTTCAATATACTCTGGTGTACTGAAATGTGTTTCAATAATTTTTTCTACATCCTCTGTTAAAGTAGCCGAAAACATTAAGTTTTGACGTTTTTTAGGCAACACATCCAATATATTAACGAGCTGAGTTCTAAATCCTAAGTTTAGCATTTCATCAACCTCATCAATAACAAATTTTTGTATTAAATTAAATTGCAAAATACGTGTTAAATACAAATCCATTAAACGACCAGGAGTTGCTACTACTATATCCAATCCCGCGTGCACTAATCTTTTTTGCGTATTGATGTTTCCGCCGCCATACACACCACCAACACGAATCGTCATATACTTAGCTAACTTTTCAATTTCGCTAACAACCTGTACCACTAACTCACGAGTAGGTACCACTATTAATACACGTGGTTGACGTTGCTCAACAAAATTTAACTGACGAAGAATTGGTAACAAATACGAAAATGTTTTTCCGGTACCTGTTTGGGCTATCCCTATAGCATCTTTCCCCGACATAATAATCGGGAACGCTTTTTCTTGAATAGGAGTTGGAGTTTCAAAACCTAAATCAGTTAATGCATTAAGTAATTGTTTATTTAAATTAAGATCGCTAAACGATGCCATAGTATTGCTATTTTGGCAAAGATAAGGATTTATAAGCCTAATTAGGGAATAAAATTCGATATAAAAAGGGCGTTATTCCTCCCAATAATCAATAATTAATCCATCATTCGGACTAATACCAATGCTTCGTTTTTCTGTGCCGAAATTGATGATTAAAGCATCATTTAAAAACTGTTCGTCTTCTCGACTTAACTCGAAAGCTTCAATGGTTTCGCCCATTACGTCTGTCCACATTTTAGTTGTAGACGCATCAATAGGAATCATTTTTATTTTATCGCCGAACTCCTGCTTTAACTGATTTTTTTCTTCTTCGAAATTAAAATCACTTAATACTTCAATCCCTGTACTATCATCATTACAGGTAATTACAATTGAACTTTCATCTGTAAAGCACAATTCCACATTATCTATTAAATCAACTTGTGCATCTGGATTAAATCGATTAACCCAAAAATAAATAAGAACTTTTCTTAATGTTTTTCCCTCTGCAGATGTAAGGACTTTTAATTGATGATCGGTGAAATGCATTGTGAGTTATAAATTATAAGTTATGAATTATGAGTTGAAGCGACGTTTATTTTAAAATAAAAATGTACATCAGCGCCCAAATACCAACAAAAAATAATCCTAAATAAACAGAATTCAAATTTTGCTTTAAATCTTTTTTAATAATTAGTCGGTATAAAACCCAACCAATAAAAACTAACGCTAAGGCAAATGGAATGTATAATCTAAACATAATTTACGTTTTTTATTTTTTATAAAGATAACCAAGCTTTTGCAGCATCGCCCATAATTATTTTTTTATCTATATCAGATAACGGTGAGCTACGCACTAAATCGCCTGGCACAGCTTCTCCTAATGGGAATGGGTAATCAGAGCCTTGTACGACTTTGTCTGCACCAACTAAATCAATAATATACTGTAACATTTTATGATCGCATACGTGAGAATCTACCCAAAATTTTCCTAAATATTTTTTAGGATTAAATTCATTATCAATCGCTACTAAATCAGGGCGGCAATCCCAACCGTGCTCTATACGACTAATAGTAGGCAAAAACGAACCACCACCGTGCGCAAAACACACTTTAAGATTCGGGAATTTTTCGAACACACCACCAAAAATCATACTGCATATAGCTCTACTAATTTCGGCAGGCATACCAACTAACCACGGTAACCAATATTTTGTCATGTGCTCTTGCCCCATCATTTGCCATGGATGAACTAATACCGCAGCATTTGTTTTTTCGCAAGCAGCCCAAAAATTATGAAATTGTGGTTCGCCTAAATTAATGTTGTTGACGTTACTACCAATCTGAACGCCTTTAAAACCAAGCTTCATACAACGTTCTAGTTCTTGAACAGCTAATACTGTATCTTGCATAGGAACAGTTGCTAAGCCTATAAATTTATCGGGATATTGATTTACAGTGGTTGCAATATCATCATTTAAAAACTGAGCAATTTCTAAACAATCGTTTGGTTTTGCATCGTAGCTAAACATTACCGGAATAGTGCAAATTACTTGCATATCAGCCTTATGTTCTGCCATTTCTTTTATGCGAACTTCTGCATCCCAGCAATTTTCAACTATTTCTCTAAAGCGATTATTACCTTGCATCATCCATGCTCTTCCGGGCTGATGATGATCTAATTGAATGAAACTTCCATAACCAAATTTTTTTGTAAAATCCGGAATGTGTTTAGGTATAATGTGTGTATGCGTATCTATTGTAAACATGCCGTAAATTTACTGTTTACATTTGAAATAAAATCAATTATATAACCACAAAAAAGCTCAACTATTATAAAAAAGCTGAGCTATTAATTTCAATTGTATTATTAATTATCTGTTGGTGTTTCTGTTGGAAATTTAGATATATCCATAAAGAAAATTTCCCATGTGTGTCCATCAAAATCTTCGATGGTTCGTTGTTGCATAAAGCCATAATCTTTCATTTCGCATGGCTCAATGCCACCAGCCTTTAATCCGTTTGTTACAATGGTGTTTACTTCATCAACACTAGCGGTTGATAAAGAATATAGTGCTGCTAATTTTGTTTTAGTATCTGCTACTGGTTTAGTTGCAAAATTTAAAAACTTTTCGTTTGTTAAAAGCATAACGTAAATATTTTCACTCCAAACCATACACTTGGCTGTTTCGTCAGAAAACTGTGGGTTGTTAGCAAAACCTAAGGCTGTATAAAAATCCATCGATTTTTGTAAATCAATTACTACTAAGTTTATAAAAATTTGTTTTGACATGGTGATTGTTTTTTAATTTTATGTTGAAAATATTTTTGTTTTAAGGGAAATTAACAGCTTGATTGATAATTAAAAAATAACGCAATTTTATAAACACCTTTAATATAAGGCTGACCAAATCAAACCGTATATTAGCGCCACAGGTTTTCTATTTCATTTTTGAGATTTATATCAGAAGTAATAATTTTTAAATTTGTTCCTTCTGCTAGATAAACCAAAGGTTTATGAATCTTTAAATTTTCCCAAAATGCTTGTGTTAAACTACAATTTTCGTCTAAATTAAAGTCGGAGTAATTTACATAAATATCTATGTTGTTATAGAATTCTGGTTCTTGTGCAAAAACATACAACTCGTCAAAGCCTGCTGAAGGGATTTCTGTTTCTGTTTTTAATTTTGGTGAAATTGCAATTTTATAACTTGTTCGCCAACCTTCACTTACTTCAAATTCAGTAAGATGAATAGTACTACTATCAAACGAAGTAATACAAACAAAACTGTTAACTAGAAACGGTTTCAATTTTAGCAAAAAATCATCTATAGTGAATTCTGTATTAACTGATTGAAACCAAAAATACTCATTATGCTTTCCACTCTTCATAAGTATTGTCCCTAGTACTAATTAATAACCGTAACTTTACTTTCTAATTTGTTTTCAGTAATCCAGTTATTTAAGGCTATTTTAAATTCTGCATTTTTTTTCATCATATCCGTACGTACCGTAAACGAAATGTTTTTAGTATTTACAAAATACGTTAAGCCGTGGCGTGTTTCAATTTTAGCAACATCGCTAGCCCACATCGTATTTAATTTATTGGTAGCAACTATAAGTGCGTCTTTTTCGAATGCTACAAACAATAAATTTTTATAATAACGCCAAGCCGTTACTACAATCTCCGTAAAGGCAATTAAAAAACATAAAAACGCTAAGTATTTAATAATACTCCCCGAGTAATATAACACCACACCACAACAAGTAAAGGCTATAATTTTAATAAAACGTTTAGCAATAAATCCATCTGTAAAATACACATACTTTTTTGTAGAGGCATTTATTTGAGATAGCTTAAAAGCCTCTAAACAAGCAACCATTACATAAATAGTTCCTAAACCTAAAAACAAATATTTTACCTCTTTATACCCAATATTATTGGTAAACATAAAAAGCAAACTCACCGTCAATAAAATAAGTAGTACTAAATTTTTTAATAAAATAGAATGCGTTGAATTCATTGAGGTGTAGTTACAATTATTAAATGTTTTAAAATACTTAAAACACGTGTTTTTCTGCGTGATAAGATGAGCGCACTAACGCACCACTTTCAACATATCTGAAGCCTTTACTAAGCGCGTATTCTTTCCAAACTTTAAACTCATCCGGATGCACATAACGCGCTACTGGTAAATGTTTTGGTGTCGGTTGTAAGTATTGCCCAATCGTCATTACATCACAATGTATGGATGCTAATTCATCAATAGTTTCAATAACCTCTTCGGGAGTTTCGCCTAAGCCAACCATTAAACCACATTTGGTTTTAACACCCGCTTCGTGTAAGCGTTTTAGTACTTCTAAACTTCTATCGAACTTTGCTTGTATACGAACCTGAGCTGTTAAACGACGTACCGTTTCGATATTATGTGATACGATATCTGGTTTAACATCTATGATACGCTGTAAGTTTTCCCACTTACCAGCAAAATCAGGAATTAAACATTCGAACTTTGTATCAGGACTAATAGCGCGAATGGCTTTAATGGTTTCTGCCCAAATAATAGAACCGCCATCCTTTAAATCATCTCTATCAACGGATGTAATCACACAATGTTTTACATTCATTAATTTAACAGAATTTGCTACACGCTTAGGCTCATCCCAGTCTGCTGGTTTTGGCTTGCCAGTAGCAACGGCACAAAATCCGCAAGAGCGCGTACAAATATTACCAAGTATCATAAATGTAGCCGTACCTGCTCCCCAGCATTCGCCCATATTGGGGCAATTACCGCTTTCGCAAATAGTATGTAATTTATGTTCCGCAACTATTTTGCGAACTTTTAAATACTCTTCGCCTATAGGTAATTTTACACGTAACCAATCTGGTTTGCGAGGTTTTTCGGTAACTATATTTTGAGATTCTTCTTGCATTATTCTAAAAAGTTAAAACCATTTTTTACCAAAAACAAAAGCTACATACAAGGTCACAATATAACTTTCGGTAGGATTGCGAGCCATAATCGGTAAGGCTTTGGGGTAATAATCAAATACAATTCCTGTTTCAATGGCTTTAATGGCAGTTGAATAAGGTGCGTACTCAAAACTTAAATTTGCTTTAGCATAAACACCAGGATAAACTTTTATTTCTCCTAGTCCATCAACTAGAGGACCTTTACCCGAAATACTATCCAATGTATAACGATTTGGGTCGTATTTCACAGATGATTGAATGGGATTTCCAAAATTATCGCGTCTGTAGATATATACGTAATTAGGTTTTGCAAACGATAAATTTCCACCTAAAAAATAAGCCGATCTAATTTCTACTGATTTTCTATCCATCCGCCTATAAAGCGTTGTTTGATAACCAACACCACCTCGTAATACTATCACATTATTAAGTTTACCGTATACAAAGCGTTTTGAGTTATCGGAATTATTGGTAATCTTAATTTCTTTAGGATGCTTTAGATTTAATAACTGAACTTCCAATAAACGTTTGCGAGTACCTGTAATATGTTGGCCTCTGTAATAATTGATGCCGAAACCTCTGCTATGTGCAAAAAAACCAAACGCTTGCTCGTTACGATATAATACATTTGGATCATTTCCATTTGCAATTGCTTGCTCAGTACTTTGAGCACTAGCTGTTATAGAGCTAATAAGCAAGAGTAAAAAGACACGAAATTTATTGTTCATCATAACATAGCAAAAATAGGGATTAATTTTTTAATTTTGGAAGATATAAACCCATATAAAGATGACTAGCAAAGTAACCTATTTAGGTGATTTAAGAACCGAAGCCGTTCATATAGAATCAAATAATACCATTCATACCGATGCTCCGAAAGATAATCATGGTAAGGGAGAAGCTTTTTCGCCTACCGATTTAGTAGCCACAGCCTTAGCAAGTTGTTTAATATCTATAATAGGCATTGTAGCTAAACGCGAAAATATGACTCCTATTGAAGGTACTGTAGCCGAAATAACTAAAATAATGTTTGCCGAACCAAGAAGAATTGGTGAAATACACGTTAAAGTTACTTTTCCAAAACTGGCATATACAGATAAGGAAAAGAAAATATACGAAAATGCTGCTCTAACTTGCCCAGTTGCAAAAAGTTTACATCCCGATTTAAAGCAAGAAATTGAGTTTATTTGGCCGTAGCCTCTAAAATATCTTTATAGGATATTTCGGAATGAGAAGCATTGTAAATACACTTGCCATTTTTTATGAGTAATACTTGTGGAGAAGCGTGCTCCACATTAAACATCGCAGTTATTTCGTTTGAAATATCGCGATGATTTAGCAAATCTAAATAATAGGGGATAATATTTATCGTTTGCTGCTCGTTCCATCTCGACTCTAATCGATTAAGCGCCATACTGCTTATTGAACAACGAGTGCTGTGCTTAAATAACAAAACAGTCTGCTCGGTAGCAGACTGTTTTATAGATTCAGACATTATATTAGTTAACTGATTAATGTCAGTTAAATGTTGCCATTGCATATGTTATTATACAGATTTTTTAGATACTTTTGGCATATCAATTTTTGAGTAAGCAGCGCATTTTTCGTGTGATTTACAAGAAGATAATGTTACCGATACCGCTAAAATGATCCCTAAAGTTAATGCCAATTTTTTCATGATAATGTGTTTTTTATTTACTGTGTAACAAATATAGTATAATTTAATTGTTACCAAAAAAATACATCGCTTAATTTAAAATAATATTATTTACACTGAATTAACAATGACTGATACCAAAGACTTACAGCCAACATTCTGGAATAATATTTTTTTAGAGGAATATAATAAACCCTATTTTAACAATTTAATAACCTTTATAAATACACAACAAGCTCAACATCTTGTTTTTCCAAAAAATCAGGATATTTATAAAGCTTTTGAATATACATCCCTAGCCAATTTAAAAGTGGTTATTATTGGTCAAGATCCATATCATGGATTAAATCAAGCCCACGGGTTAAGTTTTTCGGTAAATGACGGGGTAAAAACACCAGCCTCCTTAAAAAACATCTTTAAGGAATTGCAAACTGATTTAAGTTTACCTATCCCTCAACACGGCAATTTAACCAAATGGGCAAAACAAGGTGTATTACTATTAAATGCTGTACTCACTGTAAACGAAGGATTACCAGGAAGTCATCAAAACAAGGGCTGGGAGACATTTACAGATGAAGTTATACGTTATATTTCGCAAAATAAGACTAATTGCGTGTTTTTGTTGTGGGGCAATTACGCAAAAAGTAAAGCCTCATTAATAAATACTGAACATCATTTAATACTTGAAGCCGCCCACCCATCACCATTAGCAAGAGGGGCCTTTTTTGGAAACAAGCATTTTTCGAAAGCAAACGATTATTTAATTTCTAAAAAAATTACCCCAATTAACTGGAATTTATCAGATGATAACTTGTTTTCGACAACATAAGGTTACATCAAACCTAATTTTATTACTTTTATGAACTTTATTTTATGTAATTAAATTATTAAAAAATTAATAAGCTAATGATAAGTATTCAAAAACAGGTTGTTTTGCTTTCGGATTTTCATTACAAGGAGTTTTTAAGCTACTTAGAAAACACGAATGCCGATTTACCATTCAAGTTAATTTCTACTATCCGAAAACAGAAAATACAGCCGTCGTCAGACGAATTATGTACATTAGTTTATGGGGACTCACAAGAAAAAACGCGCAAAAAATTTCTTCAGTTAACCCATCACACATTTAAATTAAGTAGTTATTTAAGTCGAAATTACCCAAATTACTTAAAACACAATGTTGTATTAATTGAAGAATTATTAAGCAAGGGCGAAAAAGCGAAAGCCAACGAAATAGCAGATTGGTTAATTGATGTTGCCGATAAAATTGAAGATTACACAACACTTATAGAAGTATATAAATTCGTTGCGCAACAAGCCTTTATTAGTGAATCTAAGGATGCTATTAAATTTCATAAAAAAATAGAACACTATATCGAGTTGGAGGGTATAAAAAACTCTATATACTCATACTTGCGTGAACATGCCTTTTTTAAAGGAAAAGAAAGCGTATCAAAAGCGCAACTAAATAAAGATTTAGCTTTTTTTGATAAATACATTAAACACGAATCGCACTCAATAAATATTTTAGCGCGTTTTGGTAAGTTTTACGAATTGAGTTTTTTAAACCATCCAAACTTTTTTAAAGCCGATGTGCTTAAAAAATTAGATGATACCGAACGAGATTTTTTAAATAATGCACATATCTGCTTTCATTATCTAGATGATTTTTATTTTAAAATTTTAGGGTTGCGTCTACAGCATTTATTGGGAACAACCGATGCATCGGGTGCACTAACGCAAGAAATAAAAAAAATGAACAACAATAGTTCGTTTTTAAAATACTGGAAAAGTTACATTAATGTTCCCGAGTTGTTTTCATTTGCGTTACAAACAACTTTATACGTTTCAAAATATGGTAAAATTTATCGTGCAGATTATCACAGTAAATTACCAGTGGATGTAAAATCAGAAATTGCATTTTTAATAAAAAAAATGGATACTATTTTACAGCAAAATATTTGGGACGATGGCCATATTATTAAATTAATAAATGTAAAATGTTTTCATGCCGCTATGTTATTAACGGGTGATGCGAAAGACAGACAAAAATCAATTAAAACCATTGAAGATACTTTGGTTTCGTATCAGCAAATTCCATTTCAGAAATTTTTAGATGGCATGTTTGCTACTTTACTAATGGGTTATTTTAGTTTAAAACAATACGATAAAGTTATTACAAGCTACAAACGCTATAAAAAAATTACCGCCGATCAAATTGTAATAAAAGAAAACGAGGTAACTATTGAAACGTATTACTATTGCGCTCAATATTTAACGAATGCTCGTAAGCAATATATTGAAAAGTTAGAAAGTGCTTATGCATCATCAAAACAAATGGTACATATTTCTGATTTAATTGAGGATATAACAACTTATTTTAAAATACCAGTTACCTTAAAATAGTGCCTGGAATTTATATCCATATTCCGTTTTGTAAGCAAGCCTGTAATTATTGTGATTTTCATTTTTCTACATCGCTTCAAAATAAAAGCGCATTAGTAGCAAGTATTATTAATGAAATTGATACTAGAAAACAATACCTGCAAAATAAAAACATACAAACGATTTATTTTGGCGGAGGAACTCCAAGTCTATTAACAGATTTAGAGCTAAATAAAATTCTCGAAAAAATTTACAAAACCTATAACGTTAGCAAAGATGCGGAAATTACCTTGGAATGTAACCCTGATGATTTAACCAACGACAAACTGAAAGAATTAAAACGCGCTGAAATAAACCGTTTAAGCATTGGCTTACAAAGCTTTAATAATGATGAGTTGGTGTGGATGAATAGAGCACATACAGCACAAGAAAGTGAAGCAAGCGTAAAACGCGCACAGGACAGAGGCTTTGAAAACATTACGATTGATTTAATCTACGGCTCAAAATTTTGCAACCTCACCAATTGGAAATCTACTTTAAATAAAGCGATTGAATTAAATGTGCAACACATATCAAGTTACAATTTAACGATTGAAACTAAAACTAAACTTGGTCATGATTTTAAGCACCATAAAGAAACTGCCATTGATGATGAGCAAAGCGCTGATTTGTTTTTAGAAATGGTAGATCGACTTGAATCGAATCGTTTTATACAATACGAAATTTCTAATTTTGGAAAAGAAGGTTTTTTTAGCAAACACAATTCTAATTACTGGAAAGGTGAACATTATATAGGTATTGGTCCATCGGCACATTCCTTTGATGGAAAAACACGCCAATGGAACGTAGCTAATAATAACTTATATATTAAACAAATTAGCGAAAACAAAAATGAGTTTTTTGAAATTGAAACCTTAACAGAAACAGAACGCTTTAACGATTATATTTTAACAACCTTACGTACAATTTGGGGTGCAGATATTAACTATATCAAAACTAATTTTAATGCAGAAATCGTTACTACATTTTTAAAACAAGTTACTAAATATATTAATAACGAAAGTATCATCCTTAACAAGGACTCTTACATCCTAACAAACAAAGGCAAATTAATAGCTGATAAAATAGCGAGCGATTTGTTTGCTTAAATACTTAACAATACTTCTTACTATTTTTTTAACCCTTTATTAATTTTATACCCTATTTGGGTTCGTGGTTTTGGTTTATCTGTCTTTTCAATTAACTCATCCAAATACTGAAAAACAACTTCTATATTTTTGGTGTTATTGTTGGTTTTCTTTTCTAGTTTTTCTACTGCTAATTGTAACTCTGTATTTTCAGTTACCGATTTTTTAATTCGAGTGAAAATGCGCATAATTTGAATATTCACTTGTATTGCTTGCGAACTGTTTAAAACACTCGAAAGCATTAATACGCCATGTTCTGTGAACGCAAACGGCAAATACTTTATATTATCCCCTTGTTTCAAGGTGCCAAATTGGCTCCTTGAAATTTCAGTCTCTTCCTTGGTTAATTCAAACATAAAGTCTTCTGGAAAACGTTCAATATTT
Source organism: Bacteroidota bacterium (assembly GCA_043719555.1). Taxonomy (GTDB): domain Bacteria; phylum Bacteroidota; class Bacteroidia; order B-17B0; family Aurantibacillaceae; genus UBA4416. The sequence continues at coordinate 19,260 of JAYSTR010000145.1, forward strand.
CTATTTACTTGACGTTTTAATTGTTTAGTTTCAACGCCATATAGTTCTGCCAAATCTCTGTCCAGCATCACTTTTTGTTCTCTAATAATAAAAATTTTGTTTAATACGAGCTCTTCTGTCAATACATTTGTTTCTGCTTTCTTCATAAAAATAAGTTTTCTGAAACAAAAGTAAAGTATTTAATAGCTATCTATTGCTACGATTTGTAGCTTTTTATTTTTTGATGTTTTCCGAATCATTCAACACATCCATTATTACATCTTTTTCATACCCTTTACTAGCAAGGTAATTCAGCAATTTATATTTTAATTTAATAGGATGTTTCTCTTTAATCAGTTTTTGTTTAAGCTCTAACAAACGCTTCAAAGTTTTTATGTATTCATCATCATCAATTTGTGATAAGGCTTTTTTCATACAATAATCACTCACCCGTTTTTGTTTTAATTCGAGTTTAATTTTTATCCGTCCCCACTTTTTAATTCTAAACTTTCCGCTAGCAAATTGCATCGCAAAACGTTCTTCGTTTATAAAATTATCCTGTATTAATTGGGTGATAATATTTTCAACAGCTTCGGGCCACATACCAAATTCATATAATTTATTGCGTGCATCTTGCTGGCAACGCTCTTGATAAGCACACCAGTTTTGCATTTTCACTAATGCTAAATGTGGGTCGGTAATTTTTATGGACTCTTTTTTCTCAAACATTTTAATCCAGTTCTATAACAAAAAAGAAAGCACTACAAATACTTAGTTCCTACTAAATAATTTTTCACATAATCATCTACACCATCTTCAAGGCTTGTAAATGGTTTTGTGTATCCTTGTGCTATTAATTTAGCCATATTGGCTTCGGTAAAATATTGGTATTTGTCGCGTATATCAATGGGTGTATCGATAAATTCAATATTAGGTTCTTTACTAAGAGCTTTAAATGTTGCTTTTGCTAAATCTAAAAACGGACGCGATTTACCACTACCTAAATTATAAATACCATTTTTTAATGATGATGTAAAAGCAAAATATAAGACTTCCACTACATCTTTCACGTAAACAAAATCTCGTAACTGTCCACCATCGGTATAATTAGGATTATGCGAACGAAATAATTTCACAAATCCTTTTTCCTGTATTTGATTATAGCTATGAAAAATAACTGATGCCATACGTGATTTGTGAAATTCGTTTGGACCATATACATTAAAAAATTTAAAGCCACTCCATTTAACAGGCTGTGTAGTTTGCTTTACAGCCCATTTATCAAATTCATTTTTACTATCACCATAAGGATTTAATGGTTTTAATAAATCTAATTTAGCCTCATCGTCATCATACCCAAACTCACCTAAACCATACGTTGCAGCCGATGATGCATATATTAAAGCAATATTATGTTTAGAACAAATTGTCCAAATTGTTTTTGTGTAATCTAAATTAAGTTGGGTTAATAATTCAACATCAAATAAGGTTGTATCTGTTTTAGCACCAATATGGAATATTGTTTTGACTCCCAAAGCATTTTCTGTTAACCAGTTTAAAAACTCCAAGCGTTCAATTTTTTGAGAAAATTGTTTGCCTTCAAAGTTTTTATTTTTATCAGCTCTACTAAAGTCATCAACTAAAATTAAATCCGTGTATCCCTCATTATTTAATTTAGTAATTAAACAACTAGCTATAAACCCTGCTGCGCCAGTAACTACAATCATCTTAGTTGGTTATAATTAATTTTTTAGTAAATGAGTTCGCGTTTGTTGTAACGGTTACAAAATAATTTCCTGCTGATAAATTAGCTGTTTCAATCATTAATCTATCAGAATTAGTGTTGCCTGAGTAAATTTTATTACCTAAAATATCCGTTATTTCAACTGATAGTTTAGTTTCATTGTTTGTCACATATACAGTAAACATATTAGTAGCAGGGTTTGGATACAATACTACATTTTGAGTTTTGTTTTTAAGCTCATTTAATCCAACTTGTAATTCGCTATTCGAATTTAATTTTGTTTCAGTAACATTTAATACTTCGCGTTTTTTAGTATCTACATTATATTCGCTCACAACAGCCACTAAATAAATATTATCGGCATTATATCTAAATTCCGAATTAACAGGCATTGGTAATGTAGTTGTGTAAGACTTTGTATAGGGCGCTAAAGTATTTGTGTTTATAGCTGGAATAGAAAAACCATAAGCTCCATCTAACATTTCGTTAACTGTATATTGGTGTTTGTATTCATTAGCTTTTAATAAATAATGGGATGCATCATAATAAATTCCTGAACCGTAGTAAGGTGATGATGGAATATTTTGCATATAACTTAATTGATTCCATCCATTGTTTGTTGTATCCATAATTGGACCATATACATTGTTTTCTTTAATGTATAAATTAACACGATAATCACCTTTTAATTCCGCTAAAAAATTAGCAGTAACTATAGCGTCAATTTGACGAGTATTTGGGTTATAAGTAGGTGTACTGATACTAACATTTACAGGTGATGGTTGTAATAAACGTTGATTCGAAAAAGCATTCCATTTGGTAGGTTCGTGTGTAACTGAACTTAATGAAGAGAATTGGTATTGATCAATACTCGCTGATGGAAAACTAGTAGCATAATCATTGATTAATAGATTACTATTAGCGTTTTGCATACTATCATTATCGTGATGACTCACCGCAATAATATTTGTGTTCGTTAATATACTTTGTAATTTCGTAGCACCATCCGGACACCATCCGCACCAAGCACCAGTAAATTCTTCTAACAATACTTTTTTAGTAGCTGCTCCCGATGATAATGTTAATGAGCCATGCACAGTGTCGTTTGTGTTTATAGCATCTTTTGCTGTATTTACAGAGTCAACATAAACCATAACATCGTAATATATTGAATTTGTAGATGTAAACGCTGCTATAAAATTTACAGTTCGGGTTTCGTTATAATTTAAAGGTGTTGCAAAGGTAAAGGCTTCGGTAACTGGTGTGTTTGCGCCAACTTTATATTTAGCTGTAATATTTGTAATTGGTGTAAAGCATTTATTTTTAAACGTAGCCGAAATAACATTGTTTGTATTGATAGTAGAATACTTGTAGGTATTATAGCTCACTGCTTCCATATCAATAACATCTGCTTTATTTTCTACAACTATATCATCTAACCATAATTGAAACTGATTACTCGAATTATTTCTGAAAGCAATACGAATATTGGTATTTGAGTATGTAGCTAAGGATAATCCACGCTTTGTCCAAGTAGCATTTTCGGCACTAACACTCATTAATTTTGTAGTAAAATCAGATACAGATACATTAGTAGATGTATTTGTTGAAATATAAACATCATAACCATCTAAGTGACCAGCATCAGGTGCCATTGCTTCCCACGATAAAACTGTATTTGCTGTAACGCTAGCAATTTGCGGAGTAATTAGCCATGCATCTGCATTAGCAACGGGTGCAAACCAAGATGTGGAAACAACAAACGTATCATTCAACACATAAGGTTTGTAGGTTAACCAGCTTTTTTGTTTTTGTCCAACTGCTCTAAACGGATAGTTACCTGTTAGTGTATCAGCAATTAAAGAATTGGGATTAATAAACAACATTCCACTAGGAAGATCAGCATAAGCATAAACTTGACCCCCACTTTGTGTAGCGGTTGTTAGTGCAAGATTATTAAAATGTTCGGCATATAGTATCTGAGATTTAGCAACAACGTTAGCGCAACTTAAAATAAGTAATAATTGTATTTTTTTAAACATTGATATAAAAACAATAGGAGCTTAGCAACATTGCCAAACTCCCACAAAAATAATGATTTAAACGATTATTTGGTAATTAATGAAGCCTCTTTAACAATCATTTTCAATTAAATAATTATTCAATAATAATTTTTTGAGTTGATTTTTTGTTACCATTTATAATGCTAACAAAATAGATTCCCTCATGTAAATTAGTCGTATTTACAATAGTTTTAGACGATTGAATGTTTTCCGAATAAATTATTTGACCTAAAACATCTGTAATTTCTATACCTACATTTTGGTGATTATTTTTTATCTCAATGTGAAAACTGCCTTTTGTTGGATTTGGGAATAATGAAAAAGCGATATCATCATTTTTAATTTCATTTACTCTAGTTGATAAATTATTAAGCTTTACTATAAAACCATCTGAGTTACTTCCAAAAGTAATTCCTTTTACTACTGCTGCACCTGGATCAAAATCTACCCACATCGAGCCATTTGAATTAGCTAAACTAAAATCGCCACTCACAATCAAATCATTGTTTTTATCCATTACCATACTACCAATATTATTTGGATTATTGCTGTATGAATTAAAATAATAATTCGTGACATAATCTCCATTTGTACTTAATTTGTTCACTAAAATACTTGGTCCAGCTATGGCGCTAATTGTATTTGTTAAAGCTCCGGGATCTAAATCAAGATTAGTGCTTTGAAAATTAAAACCTATATATACATCATTGTTACTCTTATCTAATTGTATAGAAGAAGAGTAATCTGTATAATTTCCAGCAAACATTTTTGCCCAAACAAAATTGCCAGTAGCATTTAATTTTACAGCATATACATCCTCTTGTCCTTTTGATTTTAAATAATAGGTTGCTGCACTAGGATCAAAATCTAAAGAATCCTTTGTCGCTCCGGTTATATAAACATCATCATTATTATCAACTCCAATATCAGATACTGGTGTGCCATTATTATGAAATGAAATGCCATCTGCAATTTGTTTTGCCCATACATATAGTCCATTTGAATCTAGCTTTAAAATAAAGGGTTCTCCGTAAGGAGCGAAGTTTACTGCAGTTAAATTATTTGTTGCTGCACTAGGGTTAAAATCTAATGTGCCATCATAAATTCCTGTAATTAAAATATTTTTATTTTTATCTAAAACACTTGATACAGGTTTACCACCTGCTATAGTTTTTAACCACAACAAACTTCCAGCATTATTATACTTAGCAATAAAGCTGTTATTTGAAGTTCCTGCGTTAACACTGTATGTAATGGCAGATGGGTCAAAATCAATTGAGCCAACAAAATAACCGGTAACAATAATATTATTTAAGTTATCAATTTCTATATCACTTATTGTTGCTCGCGCAGCTCCAGATAATTGTTTAAATTGCATGGCCCAGGCTAAATTACCAGCTGCATCTAATTTGGTAATAAAAGCTGTTTGGTTAGTGTTAGTTGTCATGGTATAATTTGCAGCGCTTGGGTCAAAATCTCCTAATCCTAAAAATCTTGCTCCCAAAATAACTTCGCCTTGATTGTTAACTTTCACAATGCTTTGACCTTTTCCATCGTTATTTACATTAAAGGCCCTTGCCCACAAAAAATCTCCATTAATATCTAATTTTGATGCCCACACGTTGTATGTATTACCCGAAGAAACAGGAACACTATAAGTACTTGCACTAGGATCAAAATCAATAAATTGTGTTCCTACAAAACCATGGTTTATTAACCCACTATTGGCAATTTCTCCCAAAGTATTAGTAGACACTGAGTGGTTGTAAAACGATGATATACCATGATTATAAAATTGTTTGTACCACGCTAGGTTTTGAGCTTTAACAAAAGTGATGTTTAGGGCTAATAAAATAAGTAATAGTTTTTTCATTTGATGTAGTTTAATTTCTATCAAAATTAAGCAAATAGGATTGTAAAAAAATACTCACTTTAGACTATATTAAATTGTTTTTTTGAGCAATAGATACAATCTGCATACGAGTACTCACATGCAATTTTTCGTATAAATTTGCTACATGTTTTCGAACTGTTAAGGGACTAATAAATAATTTTTCGCCAATGGCATTATAGGTTGCACCACTTGCTAGCTCTTTTAAAATTTCTGTTTCGCGAGCCGTTAAACCTAAATCTATAGTTTTATTATTAGTAATTATTGGTTTTGGAGAATTTAACATTAACTCCATGGCTTTGCGAGCAATTATTGGGCTCATGGGCACGCCATTGTATTCTATCACATTTGTAATGGCGTCCATAATATTTATGGCTTTATCTTCTTTAAGTAAATAGCCATTAGCACCAACCTTTATAGCCTCAAAAATACGTTCAGTGTCTTCAAATACAGTAAGAACAATAAATTTCAACTCTGGATAAATGCCTGATCCAATTTTAATTGCCTCAATACCATCCATGATAGGCATATCAATATCCATTAATACTAAATGCGGTTTGTCTTCACTTGATAAACGCTGTAGTTGCTCTAAAAAATCTTTACCATTACTTGCCTCAAAAACAATTTGAACTTCTTTATAAAATGCTAGTTTTTGTATTACTGTTTTACGGTTAATACTTTTGTCATCAACTATTGCAATTTTTATTTCCATAGTTCAAAATTATAAATCAATCTATTTAATAAAATACTCTATATCGTGTATTTATTTTTCTTTAATTAAAATTGATGTTCCTTTGCTTAATTCACTAGTAATTGTAAAATTAAACCCAATATCGTTAGCTCTTTCACGCATATGCTCTAATCCGCTCTTACGAGTTAATTTATCTATTTCAAAACCTTTTCCATTATCGATAATTTGTAAGGATAATTTTTCATTACAAATAAAACAAAAACTAATTTTGGTGGCACTGGAGTGTTTAATAATATTTTGGATTATCTCTTGTGTTATACGATATATATGCAAACTAACAGTCGAATTTATTATTTTTTGTTGCAAAATTTCGTCTACATAAACAACATTTAAACATAAGTTTTTAACTAAATGTTTATCGGCGTACATTTTAATTAAATCGAAAAATTGTTGTGGAGTAACCGATTTGTTTTTCAATATCCAAATAGTTTCTCGCAGGGTAGCCATTATGCTTTCGGCATCTTCGCGTAATTCTTTTATTTTCAATTTTTGTTCAGTTGCATCATATAATTCTATCATATCTATTTGCGATAAAATAGATGTAGTATATGAACCCATATTATCATGTAAGTCTTTAGCTATTCGTGTACGTTCGTTTTCTTCTGCTTCATAAATTTGTTTTACACTCTCAACTTTAATTTTTTGTTCGTGTTGCGCTAAACGTTTTTGGTATACTAAAAACAATATCGATAATAAAATCACCGTCAGTATTATAAATACAAAAATATAATTTCGTTTGCTTTGTTTGGCTTGCAACTCTAATAGGTCCTGCTTGTTTTGTAATTCAGCTACTTTAAACTTTGCTTCAGCATCAGCAATTTCTTTTTTTTGATTTATTGTTGATGATGATATTAATAAATTAAAAATTTCATTTTTTATTTGATAGGCTTTTTCAAAATTATTTAATTCACTATAAATCTGCTCATTTATTGATAATGCCGTTTGAATATACTCTGTGTTGTTTGTGACCCTAGCAATTTTTATAGCATCACCGCTTAATAAAAGAGCTTTATCATATTTTTTTTGTGACAATAACAATCTTGCATGAAATGTTAAAGCGTCCGATAATCCTAAAGAATCTCCTAGTTGTTTATACAAATTTTCAGTAATAACAAAAACACTATCGGCATTACTATACTCCTTTAATAAATCATAAGTTGTAGCTAGTAAGCGAAGTTGGGTGCCTATATTACTTTCTTTAGTTTGTTGTAATACCTTTCCGTAATTAATAGCTTTTAAGAAATAATTTTTCGCCTTTATGTAATTGTTTTCCTGTTCAAATGCAACAACTCCTAAATTATGATTACACCTTTTTAATACGTCGTTATAGCTATATTTTTCAGCAATATTCAACCCTTTATTATTGTATAAAACAACTTTATCTATTTGATTTAAATAATAATAGCTGCGAGCTAATGCTACATATAAATTCGCTTCGTTAAATGGCAAGTTGTTTTTTTGAGCATTAAGAATTCCTTTTTGACAAAGCATTAACGCTTTATTATAATCACCAACTGAAATATAGTTGTTAATTAAAATAGATTGCAGTTGATATAAATACTCGTTTGGTTTATCTGCTTTTTTAAGTTCAGATTCCAATAATATAATGTTGTTTTTATAGTCTTTACTTTGTTTGAATTCCTTCAAACGAATACTATCTATTTGCGCATAACTAACTGAAACTAATGCTATCAAAAAAACAAAAAGTATTACAATTATATTGTTATTTTTTAATGCCATTAGCTTTACTAAAATAAGACTAAAAACACAATTATTTAATTAAATGTTAAAATCTTATTGCTCGTATTTTCAACAAAGCGCTATCTTTACCAAGTTTGTTTTTTTGTAACTAACCACTTAGCACTTTACTCTAAACTCTAACCATGAAAGATAATAGCATAAAATCCGTTTTAATTATTGGCTCTGGCCCCATTGTTATTGGTCAGGCTTGCGAATTTGATTATTCTGGCTCTCAGTCGGCAAAAAGCTTGCGCGAAGAAGGCATAGAAGTAACTTTAATCAACTCTAATCCGGCAACCATTATGACGGATAAGGTAACAGCAGATCACATTTACTTATTACCATTGGAAGTAAAATCAATTGTAAAGATTTTAGAAGAAAGGAAAATTGATGCCGTATTACCTACAATGGGTGGGCAAACAGCCTTAAATCTTGCATTAAAATGCGATGATATGGGTATTTGGAAAAAATATGGCGTGCGAATGATTGGTGTAGATATAGATGCCATTAAAGTTACAGAGGATCGTGATTTATTTCGTATACGTATGAACGAGATTGGCGTTGGAATGGCGCCTTCAAAAATTGCAAAATCTTTTTTAGAAGGTAAATCTATAGCTCAGGAATTTGGATTTCCTTTAGTAATTCGTCCTTCGTTTACTCTTGGAGGTAGCGGTGGTTCGGTGGTTTATAAAAAAGAAGATTACGATCATTTATTAAATCGCGGTTTACAAACATCACCTATACACGAAGTATTAATTGATAAAGCAGTATTAGGATGGAAAGAATATGAATTAGAATTGTTGCGCGATCAAAATGATAATGTAGCTATTATTTGTTCTATTGAGAATTTTGATCCAATGGGTGTGCATACAGGAGATAGTATTACTGTAGCGCCTGCGCAAACATTAAGCGATAGCACGTATCAAAAAATGCGCACTATGGCTATTAAAATGATGCGTAGTATTGGTAATTTTTCCGGTGGTTGTAACGTGCAATTTGCGGTAAGTGATGATGAAAAGGAAGAAATCATTGCCATTGAAATTAATCCTCGTGTGTCTCGTTCATCAGCATTAGCAAGTAAAGCAACTGGTTATCCCATTGCTCGTATTGCCAGTAAATTAGCCATTGGTTATACATTAGATGAATTACAAAATCAAATTACGAAACAAACATCAGCCTATTTTGAGCCAACTTTAGATTACGTTATTGTAAAAATCCCTCGTTGGAACTTTGATAAATTTAAAGGTTGTAATCGCGAATTAGGTTTTCAAATGAAATCAGTTGGAGAGGTAATGGCTATTGGTCGCTCTTTTCAGGAAGCCTTACAAAAAGCTTGTCAATCTTTAGAAATTAAACGTAATGGCTTAGGTGCTGATGGTAGAGAGAATACTAATCAAGCAGAATTATTAGCAGGTTTAGAGCGCCCAAGTTGGAATCGTTTATTTATGATTTATGATGCTCTAAAAATGGGTATCTCTATTAAAACTATTCAAAAATTAACACGTATTGATATGTGGTTTTTGGAGCAAATAGAGCAAATGATTTCTGTTGAACACGAGGTAGGTAAATATAATTTATCCAATATACCAAAAGACTTATTATACGAAGCAAAACAAATGGGTTATGCTGATAGACAAGTAGCACATTTACTGCGTTGTTTGGAAAGTGAAGTATATACCAAGAGAAAGGAAATGAATATCAATCGTGTATTTAAAATGGTTGATACTTGTGCAGCAGAATTTGAAGCTAAAACCCCTTACTTTTACTCTACCTTTGAAGATGAAAATGAAAGCATCCGCACAGAAAAAAAGAAAGTAGTTATTTTAGGAAGTGGGCCAAACCGAATTGGACAAGGCATAGAGTTTGATTATAGTTGCGTGCATGGTGTTTTAGCGGCAAAAGAAATGGGTTACGAAACCATTATGATTAACTGCAACCCCGAAACCGTTAGTACCGATTTTAGTACAGCGGATAAATTATATTTTGAGCCGGTATTTTGGGAGCACATTTATGATATCATATTACATGAAAAACCAGAAGGCGTTATTGTCCAATTAGGTGGGCAAACAGCCTTGAAACTCGCTGAAAAATTAGAAAAATATGGCATAAAAATTATTGGTACCGATTTTAAATCGTTGGATTTAGCGGAGGATAGAGGGGCTTTTTCTAATTTATTAAAAGACAATCATATACCATACCCTAAGTTTGGTGTTATTGAAGATGCTGAAGAAGCCATTGCTTTATCAAAAGAATTAGGGTTTCCATTGTTAGTTCGTCCGAGTTATGTTCTTGGTGGGCAATCGATGAAAATCGTTATTAATGAAGAAGAATTAGAACAACACGTTGTAAAATTATTAAATGATTTACCAGACAACAAAGTGTTGTTAGATCATTTCTTACAAGGCGCTATTGAAGCGGAATCTGATTCTATCTGCGATGGAAAGGATGTGTATATTATTGGAATGATGGAGCATATTGAACCTGCTGGTATACATAGTGGTGATAGCTATGCAGTGTTACCGACCTTTGATTTAAGCGAAAATGTATTGAAACAAATGGAACAGCATACGAAAACCATTGCTTTAGCTTTAAATACAGTTGGTTTATTAAACATTCAATTTGCCATTAAAGATGAAATTGTATATATCATCGAAGCTAATCCTCGTGCCTCTCGTACGGTTCCTTTTATAGCAAAAGCATACGATGAGCCTTATGTAAATTACGCAACGAAAGTTATGTTAGGAGCTAAAATAAAAGACTTTAATTTTCAGCCTAAGAAAAAAGGGTATGCCATTAAAATTCCTGTATTTAGTTATGAAAAATTCCCTGAAATACAAAAAGAATTAGGCCCTGAAATGAAATCAACCGGCGAAGCCATTTATTTTATTGATGATTTGTACGATGAATATTTTCAAAACATTTACAGCGAACGCAACTTGTATTTGAGTAAGTAAATTTGTTTTCACATATAATAAACTATATAAAAGTGAGCTAGCTAGCTAACTTTTATTTTAATAAACTAAAATTACCGCGCATATTATTTTGTTTATTCGGTTATTTTTATATCTTTAATATGTTGTTTGTGCATACAACGCTAACATAATTTTAATCCTGGCACGGGATATTTATTTAAAACATTAAATTATTATGAAAAAAGTATTTTTGACAATTGCAGTAGCTTTAACTACAGGTTTATTTACTACAGTTATGGCACAAGATGATCACAAAAAAGCTGAGGGCAAAGCTAAATCAGAAGCTCACCATGCAGAAGGCAAGGCTCACGTTGAAGCAAAAAAAGTAGAAGGTGAAGCTCACCATGCAGAAGGAAAGGCAAAAGGCGAAGCTCATAAAGCTGAAAACGCAGCTAAACACGAAGTGAAAAAAGCGGAAGACAAAACAAAACATGATGTTAAAAAAGCTGAAGAACACGGAAAGGCAAAAGCTGAGGAACACGCAGCACCTCATCACTAGTTATAAAGTGACTATAAAAATTGAAGCCGCAATTATTTGCGGCTTTTTTTATGATGTATGCTGATAATAAAATCATTGTACTATTTTTGTTGAACTATTTTAAAATTTATTTATGAGTTATATTATATCGGGCATACAACAATTAGGCGTTGGTAACACAAACGTGCAAGAAACTTTTACGTGGTACCGCAAAGCTTTTGGTACGGATGTAAAAATATTTGAAGAAGCAGCTATGGCTGAATTAATGTTGCCATATACTGCGGGTAAACCACATGCGCGTCACGCCATTTTAGCCATTAGTATGAACGGTGGTGGTGGATTTGAAATTTGGCAGTACACTAGTCGACAAGCTCAATCTGTTGGTTTTACTATACAGTTAGGCGACATTGGTATTTTTGCCGGTAAAATAAAATCATACAATATACAGGCATCTTATACGCATTTAAAAAACTTTGGTGCAAAACTATTATCAGATATTACAACTTCACCTGATGGAAGAAAACATTTTTACATCACAGATTTATGGGGCAATGTATTTGAAATCATCGAAGAAAAAACATCGTGGTACCAACAAAAAGATTTTAGTACAGGTGGTGTGTTAGGTGCTGTTATTGGCGTTTCAGATATTGATAAATCAATTGGGTTGTATAAATCGGTTTTAGGTTTTGATAAAGTAATCAGTGATACAATTGCTGTGTTCGAGGACTGGAAAGGTGTTGAAGGATCGCAAAAAAAATTCCGAAGAGTTGTATTGCGTAATAGCAAGCCTCGTGAAGGAAGTTTTGGTCCATTATTAGGTGATAACGAAATTGAATTAATTCAAGCCTTAGATTATACTCCTAAAAAAATATTCGAAAACCGTTTGTGGGGCGATTGCGGTTTTATACACTTATGTTTTGATATCAAAAACATGCCTGCCTTACAGGAAGCGTGTAACAAAGCAGGACAACCATTTACAATTGATGGTGGCGCAGGTTTTGAAATGGGAGAGGCAGCAGGACACTTCACATACATTGAAGATGCTGATGGAACATTAATAGAATTTGTGGAAACAAAAAAATTACCTGTCATAAAAAAACTGGGCTGGTACTTAGATTTAAGAAAGCGTGATCCTAAAAAAGCATTACCTAATTTTATTTTAAAAGCTTTGCGCTTTAGCAGAGTTAAAGGTTAACAAAAAAGGCTCAGTAATTATACTGAGCCTTTTTTGTTATTCAATTTTGTATTAGATAATTCCTAATTTTTTAGCAATAGCTACTGGTATTGCTTTTTTGTGCAACATAATGCTTGTTGTTTTATATAACACATACGCCTCAGAAGCATAAAAATAACCATCACAGTCATTTCTATCTTTACCCCAAGAGTTTTTTACTGTATAGTATGGGGTATTGTTTTGATCTTTAACCATACCTACAATATGCATACCGTGGTCATCCTGAGTTTCATAATTATCAAACGCTAATTGTCTGTTTTCTGGTGTAATCGTTAATTGTTTATGTGGTGTTTTACTTAAACCTACTTTTTCTTCATCGCTTAAATCAGCCATTGGAGTTTCAGGCACAATTGCTAAACCATCTTTAAAACGAAATCCTTTTTCACTCACATCAGCAGCCCAAGCAAACGTAAATCCATTATTGATGGATGACTCCATTACTTCTTTTAACTCGTTTAATGGTAAATTATAAACCTGCTCAAAATTCCAATTATCAGGCACCTCTAATACAAACTTACTATAGTAAGGGTGATGTGTAAAAGACGTTAACATAATATAATCATCAGGATTAATCCCTGTTGCTTCAGCATAAGTTTTTGGCGTGTATTCTTTTCCTTTGTAAGAAAATTTTTCTGGTACTTTGCCTAAATAAGAATCACACACACCTTCAATTGAATTATGAACTGCTTCAAAATCAACTTTTGCTACCTCATCATTTGCAACTGTTTTCATCATCCCTTTTAAAGTAGATTCTAAAATAGCATGATTATGTTGATCTTTAGGGTTTTTCTTTCCTGTATATGCTTCTTCTGGCACCATTCCGTATTTACGCATAACGTTTACTACGTCTGGAAATCCGCCACCTTCAGCCATATTATTACGCCCGTGCATACGTAAATAATTATCCGCTTTTAAAGGATACGCTTTACGAGCTATAAACATTTCCGAAAAATTAAAATCTTTTCCTTTACCCATACGCATCAACTCACTTTCAAAAAATGATAATGATGAAAACGACCAACATGTTCCTGTTTGGTTTTGATTTTGAACAGCTGATGCATCTAGGTTTTTAACGACAGTAAATTTATAATCACTGCCTTTCATATTAGTTGATGTTTGAGCTTGCCCATATGTAAATGCACAAAAGGCAATTGCTGATACGATTGTTTTATTCATCTTTTAAATTATTTGTGTTTATTAAATTTATAAATTAACTAGCAATGTTCTAAAACTAAATGTTGTTTGGTTAAATTGGTTGTTAATCGGTTTTTTTAACGTGCTTAAGTAATACTGTATGCTCAAAAACTGTAAACAATACATACTGAATCATAAAATGACACGTAAACGCTAAAGCTTGTGGCTTATTAATTAAACTATATACAAACACTACAATCATACAAACCAATAAACGCGCCATACTAATGGCAAGCGTTTTAAATACAAACTCTTGGGATTGTTTATCAGTAGTTGTTATGACCTTATTAGCAATAAGTGTGGTGATGAAAAAAAACACGGTCGGAATCCAAAAATGAGTTGTTTCAAAATATCTATTTCCAGTTACATATAAGCCATAAGAAATACCTAAGGCTATAAGCGATAACGCAAGCAATTTTAAAAAATAGTTCAAATTATTTATTGTTAGGTTTTATAAAATCTTTAAGAACAATGTACATAGCTAATGCAATGCCAACTAAACTTAAAATAATTGTAAATATCGGCGTTGTGTTTTTGTAATGTTCATCTAACTTAGCACCACCATAACAACTACCTCCAATAATCACAGCCATTTGCATAGCTAATCCGCTATACTTTGCGTACGAATTAAGCTCTTTTTGCTTCTCTGGTTTCTGATTCATTTGATATATTTTTAACTACAGCACCCATTTTACAAGTACCTGTAAATGTTGCATTAGGTTCGATAGAAATTTTTCCTGTAATAATATCACCCATTACTTTTGCACTCGCTTTTAATGCAAGTAATTCTGTAACCGTAATATTTCCATGTATTTCACCTTCTACATCGGCATTTTGGCATTGAATATTGCCTTCAATTTTACCCGATGCTCCAATAACTAATTTACCAGTAATAGAAATATTTCCTTTAAGTGTCCCGTCAATTCTCACATCACTATTAGATGTAATATCTCCAACAATAGTTGTACCGCTTCCAATTAAATTAATGGAACCTCCTTCGGTACTATTTGATTTATTTACTTTTTGAAACATCTTTAAATATTTTAATTGTTATCAATTTTATAATTATGGTTTTTTATAGTGCTCATCGTGAAATGGCTTATAGGTTTCTACCTGCTTTCTTTTATAAACCTTAGGCAAATTTTCAGCAGATACAGAAAGTATGGTAAATAACTCTGCTTTTACATTTCCTGTAAACACCGTTTTATCACTTTTTAAATTATATTCAAAACCAATAGCTTCTGCCGCATTTTTAAATGTTTTAACTATAGTAAGCTGTTGGGCTGCGCCAAATAACGAACTCGATATATTATAATTTTTATTACTATAAAACGTTGTGCTAAAATTTGCCAATGAATTTTTAAACGTATTAGCCATTGCTGGTTCATCAGGATAAAGAATAATTACAAAATGCTCAGCTTCTAAATTTAAATTAAAGGTGTCTGTATTATTTACAGCACCAGTTGCATTTCCTGTAGCCTCACTCGGATGTTTTAAATCATACAATACATTTAATACATCTTGCGCTTGTTTAGTTGCCGGTTCTTTAGGATACAATACTTTAAATTGTTTTAAGGCTGCTTCTAGTGAATCAGCGCCTTTTATTTTTCCTGTACTCATTGCTTTGATGTATGCGAATTTTCCCTCAAATTCATTTTTGCCAAACTTAGTAAACGACAAAGCCGACTTATTAAAAGCTTCGGTATAATTACCCGATGCATATTGGTTAAACGTTTCGGTATAAAACAATTCTACTTCTCCTTTTTGAGAATTTTTTTCGGCAATATAATTTGGGTTTTTTAAAATCTGAGTGTACTCACTGTTCGGAAATTCATTAAATAACTTATTTTTATAGTTATCAGCTTGCGCTTGATTACGAGTTGCTGTATAGATTTTATACAATTGATAATACGTAGCAACCTTATACTTATTAGCAGGATAACGATTATTTAATTTCTCGTATGATTCTATTGACTTTTTATTATTGTTTAATTCATCTTTGTAAGTGCTTGCCAAATTATAATAACTATCAACAATTTTATTATCTGATACTTGCATCAACGAATCAGATAAAGGCACATTTTCTAAATAGTACTCTTTTGTTTTTTTAGTGCTTGAAGATACTGAAGCATTGTTTTTTATAGCATTAGGGTTTTTAGTTTTAGATGTATCCGTTGCATCGCTTGTTGCATTGTCAAACGACATTGCTTTTTGACTTCTGCGCCAGTTGTCTTCTAACTTTCTATTACCCCATTTTTTCACAAAATCATTTAAACCAAAACTAATGGTTGTTTGGTTGTAAAAATACCAAGCTGCTTTTCCGTCATTACCTACGGTTGGTGTTACGCCATTACTTGGCGCATTTGGGTTGTAATTCGGGTTCTGATTTTGATTTAAAGCATTGTCTAAATCGTCTTGTTTTTTCTCCTCTTCTTTTTCTATTTTTTTTATGATGTTCGCAATATATTTATCTCTATCTGCTTCAGTCATTTTTGCCATACGTTGCAAACTATCTTCTGTTTGTATGGTTTTAATATAACTTACTAATGTTTCTAGCGTTGTTTTTCGTTTACTAATCGCCTCGTAATCTTTATACTCTTTTGGTAACGAAAGCATTGTGCTATCGTAATACGCACCAGATGCCGTGTATTCTGCGGCTTCAAAACTCAACTCGCCTAACTTTAAATACGATAAAGCTTTTTGTTTTGGATTTTGTGTGCTGTTTTTTACCGATAATTTATAATTAACTACGGCAACATCTACATTTTTTTCGCGCTCATAAATACCACCCAATGTGTAATAAATCACATCTAAATATTCTTTGTTTTTTATGTCATAAGTCATGCTTGTTAACTCACGTTTTAATTTTGAAATGTTGCCTGAGTTTACATCAAACAAACCCGCTTGTTTCATTTTGGCGTTAAACACTAATTCATAATTAGGTTTTAATGAAACCACTTTTTTATAAAACTGTATGGCTTTTTTATTCTCTCTTTTTTCCTCGTATAATTGAGCTAAAATAAACGAATAACGTGCGCGAGTTTTGCGAGATGGTTTTTGTTTTATAGCTAATTCAAGCTGCTTTTCGGCTTCTTTGTACATGCCACGTTTAATGTAATAATCGGCACGTAAAGCTGGCAATTCCATTTTAGCATATTTGGATATTTTTTTATCGTCCTTCAATAAACCTATAACAGGCTCAGCTTGTGTTGGCGATCCAATTTCGTTATACGATTTTGCTAACCAAATCATTGCCTTGTATTTGTCGCGCGATTTATAACTTCTAATCACATATTCAAAAGCTTCAATGCCCGAAAAAAATTCACGCTTATAAAAATGTGAAATACCAATTACGTTCCAATTATTATCAATCCAATGACCGGCTGTATAAACTTCGCGTTTGGTTTTTCGATCTTTAATAGTGTGCTTTTGGATACAATTAGAGGATTTCTTAATTGCCTTGTCAAAATCAGGAAACGTATTCTTTGCCGATTCGTTTGTTGGTATCAAATAAATGGGTAATATTTTATCGTAATCAAAAGGGTAATCGGCACGAATTTTAAATTCCCCTTCTTTTACGCTTTCAGTAGCATAATAATAGCCATTATAACGAGCTGTAAGATTATGATAGCCTCTATTAATAAAGGTGTTTCTGCTAGTTGTACAACTATTTAAAACAGCTACAAGTGTAACTGCAATAAGTATATTTAAAACGACTGTTTTCAAAAATTGAGATAAAAATATAACAATAACGCCAAAATCGTAAATTTAGTATATTTTTGCATCAAACGTATGGCAGATAAGAAAAATAGCCGTTGGAAATTAATTACCGACCAATTAAAAAATAAGTACCGATTAGTAATTTTAAACGATGACTCGTTTGAAGAAAAGTTTTCGTTACGTTTATCGCCGCTTGGTTTAATTATTTTGATTACCTCCATTACTATTGTAATGACAACTATTGTCATTAGCTTGGTTGCCTTTACACCCTTTAGAGAGTATATTCCTGGCTATGGCAACGTTAACGACAGAAAAGATATTATTGCCTTAAATTTAAAAACCGATTCTTTAGCCAGCACTTTGCAATCGCGCGAATGGTACATACAAAATTTATTAAATGTGTTTTCAGGCAAAGTTGAAGGAAAACCAGCAAAACCAAGCAAGGATTCCACCGGAAAATATAAGCAAATTGATATTAAACCAGGCGAAAATGACATAAAATTGCGTTCAGATATTGAAACAAACCATATCGAATCAACCAGTATCAAAGTATCAGCAAACAAGAATTCGGAACTTAATAACTATGTTTTTTACTGCCCTGTTAAAGGCATTATAAGCAATTCGTACAATCTTAAAGAAAACCATTTTGGTGTTGATATTGTAGGCAAGCCCGATGAGCCAATAAAAACAGTGTTAGATGGCACAATTATCTTTTCAGGATTAACAAAAGATGATGGCTATGTAATTCAGGTTCAACATACTAATAATTTAATTAGTGTATACAAACATTGCTCTTCATTAAGTAAAAAAACAGGCGATTACGTTAAAACAGGCGAGCAAATTGCCATTATAGGGAATACCGGCGAAAGTAGCACTGGACCTCATTTACATTTCGAAATTTGGTACAATGGCTTCGCCATAAATCCTCAGGATTATGTGGCTTTTTAAGAAATAATTAATTTTAAAAGACAAAAAACCTGAACTGGACTAAAAAAAGAATAATAACCTGCAGATTTTTAATAATTATGTTGATAAGTTTAAATAAAAGCGTATATTTGCCGTCCATTTTGGAATAAAGCTATGGGTAAAAGTCAGTACAGCATAAAGTTTGGCGGGTTACCAATGGGGGAACACCAATTTGAGTTTGAAATTAACGATTCGTTCTTTGAGCAATTTACTGAAAGTGAAATTAAAAATGCTAACATTAGTGTTACTGCCACTTTAATTAAACAAAATAACTTATTACAGTTGTTGTTTGATTTTAATGGTACTGTAGGCGCAACCTGTGATAGATGCTTAATTGAATGTGACTATGAAATATCTGGGAGCGAAAAATTAGTCATTAAACACGGTGATCCTGAAGAAAGTAATGATGATATGCTCGTATTACGAGAAGGGTTAGAGATTATTGATTTCGCAAACTATTTATATGAATATATAATAGTTGCAGTTCCAACAAGAATTGTTCCTTGCGAAGACTTGGATGATTTTGAAGGAGAATGTGATGAAGAAACGTTAGCTAAGTTTAACGAAACAAAAGTAGATACAGAGCCCAACCAAGAGTGGGATAAATTAAAGAATATAAAGTTTAACAATAATTAAAATTAAATACAATGCCTAATCCAAAGAGAAAACTATCGAGATCACGTAGAAATTCACGTCGTGCTACATACAAAGCACCGAATATGACTATAGCTAAAGACACTACAACTGGCGAAGCACATTTATATCACCGTGCTCATTGGTTTGAAGGAAAATTATACTACAAAGGAAAAGTTGTAATGGAAAAAGCTGTAAAAGCTTAATTCAACACAACACTTAAACCTATTATATAAT
The DNA here is from genome assembly GCA_043719555.1 of Bacteroidota bacterium. Classification (GTDB taxonomy): domain Bacteria; phylum Bacteroidota; class Bacteroidia; order B-17B0; family Aurantibacillaceae; genus UBA4416. The sequence continues at coordinate 38,862 of JAYSTR010000145.1, forward strand.
AGTTTTACTTAACAAAAACCCGCAATAGTTATGCGGGTTTTTTGCGTTAGAGTAATCGTAAATTTATCATTCGCCTGTACAAATAATGCTGCAAGATTTTATTTCGTTAATATATCCTCGTAACTGCATAGCGTGCGGTAATAGTTTATTTAAAAACGAAGATCAAATTTGTAACTATTGTTTTGTGAATTTACCAAAAACAAATTTTCACAATCAAACAAACAATCCCATACTTAATTTATTTTACGGTAGAGTTGATTTGCAATTAGCATCGAGTTATTACCTTTTTAAAAAGCAAGGTAGTGTTCAAAAAATATTACACTCCATAAAATATAAAAGCAATAAAGAGGTAGCTCAATTAATTGGATATTGGTACGGAAAAGAATTACTAGAAAATGACTTAGCTAAATCTATTACTACCATTATTCCCGTGCCATTACACACAAAAAAATTAAAGCAACGAGGGTTTAATCAAAGTGAAGAATTTGCGCGTGGTATTGCCAAGGGACTAGATGTTGAATTAAACACAACCTTATTATTTCGTAAAGACTATACCGAAACCCAGACTAAAAAAAACAAATACGAGCGTTGGGAAAATGTAGAAAACGTCTTCGATATTAATCATCAAGCCGATTTAAGCAATCAGCATATTTTAATAGTAGATGATGTGATAACAACCGGGGCAACAATTGAAGCTTGTTGCTTACCTCTTAAATCCATTGAAAATATAAAACTTTCTGTATTAAGTATTGCTTATGCAAGTATGTAATTATATCGCAAAATAAAATTAACTGAGTAATCTAATCGATTTTTTCAGTGCATCAATAAATAAATCTATTTCTTCTATAGTATTATAAAAAGCAAAGGATGCTCTTATCGTACCTGGTATGTCATAAAATTGCCATAACGGTTGCGTACAATGATGACCGCTACGTATAGCAATGCCATATTTATCTAACAGTGTTCCAATATCAAACGGATGAATAGCTCCTACATTAAATGATATAACTGATGTTTTATGCTTAGCATTACCATAAATTACCAACCCATCAATCTCTAATAGTTTTTTAGTAGCGTAATGCAACAACTCTTCTTCGTGTTTTTGGATATTTTCAAAACCAATATCCGCAACATAATTAATTGCTGCTGCTAATCCAATGCCACCTTCTATATGCGGTGTGCCAGCTTCAAATTTTAAAGGCGAATCTGCAAATTCTGTTTTTTGTAAAGTCACCGTTTTAATTGTACCACCACCTGTTTGGTAGGGGCCAAACTTTTGCAACCATTCTTCTTTAGCATACAATATTCCAACACCTGTTGGTCCAAATAATTTATGCCCGCTAAATGCGTAAAAGTCACAATCTAGTTCTTGCACATTTGGTTTCAAATGAGGTACTGCTTGCGCACCATCTATTAATACAGCTGCTTTAGATAAAGAACGAACTGTTTTTATAATATCAGCAATTGGATTAATAGTTCCGAGTGTATTACTAATATGTGTTAGTGCAACTAATTTAGTTTTAGAAGTAATCAACTTAGGAAGTTCTTCTAAAATTAATTCGCCCGCTTGATTAATAGGTATGTATTTTAAGACAGCTTTTTTTTCTTCACACAGTAACTGCCAAGGAACAATATTACTATGGTGCTCCATTTGCGTGGTAATAATTTCATCGCCTTCAACTATAGCTAAATTACCAAAACAATGTGCTACTAAATTGATTGATTCTGTAGTGCCTTTAGTAAAAATGATTTCACTGGGCAATTTAGCATTAACGTGCTTTTGTATAACGTTTCTCGCTTCCTCGTATGCAATCGTAATTTCTCTACTAAGCGTATGTACACCACGATGTATATTTGAATTTTGATGCTCGTAATAATTCGAAATAGCCTCAATTACCGCTTTAGGTTTTTGAGCCGTGGCACCATTATCAAAATACACCAAAGGTTTAGCATTAACTGTTCGAGTTAAAATTGGAAAATCGTTACGTATTTTATTTATATCGAACATAATTATTTGTCAACTCTTACAAAAACATTATAGTGCTTTTTCAAATAAGCGAAGTGCTTTTTCTTGTAAAGAAGGTATTTCTATTTTATCAATTAACTCCTGTGCAAAGGCTTGTAGCAATAGCTTACGGGCACTTTCTTCGCCAATACCACGTGCTTTTAAATAAAATAAAGCTTCTGTATCTATTTTACCTGTTGATGTTCCGTGCGAACATTTTACATCATCAGCATAAATTTCTAACTGAGGTTTAGTGTTAATAGTTGCATCATCACTCATCAAAATATTTTTACTACTTTGATACGCATTTGTTTTTTGAGCATCCTTACGTACAAATATTTTACCATTAAATGTACCTGCAGATTTATCTTTAACGATGCCTTTATATAATTCATTGCTTTCGCAATTAGGCATTTGATGATCAATTAATGTGTGATTATCTATTTGTTGAGTTCCATTACCAATAAACAATCCATTTAAGTGCGCTTCGCAATTACTATCTGCTAATACAACATTGTGGTTATTGCGCACTAATTCGCCACTTAAAGTCATTGTTGTATTGGTGTAGTTTGAATACTTACTAATTTTAACTTGATTCGTATTCACCGAAAAAGACAGTGGACCTTCATTTTGAAACGTATGACATAGCACTTTAGCATTTTCCTCAACTAATTTTTCGCTCACAAAATTCGAAAATACTTTTCCTGAACCTATATTATAAAAGCTTTCAACTATCGTTACCTCAGCATTTGCTTGTATATGGATAAAGTTTCGAGAGTTTACTACACAATTGCCGTTTCCGCTATTCACATAAATAATATGAATTGGCATTGGAATAATATTGTTTTTATCTACCAGTAAGAACAACCCGTTTGCTGTAAATGCCGAATTTAAAGCTATTAATGCATCGGTATCCGATTTTGCTTGCGATGATATTAATATTTTTTCTTTAGAAGACGTTTCGTTTAATGATTTAACTGTTAAGCCTTTTACAATCATTTTTTCACTTAAATCCTCATTATAATTACCGTTAACTACCACTAAATTAATCGCTTCATCTAATTTCATTGGAGCAATATCTGCATTTGTTAATTCATTAAATGATTGCTCAAGCGATTTAAATTCTTTACGAAGCACTGCTTCGATATTACAATATTTATAATCTTCGTGTTTATTATTCGGAATGCCTTTTTCCTCTAAAAGCCTAATAGCAGTTATGATTTCAGCATCGGGCATAAAAGCAATTTTACCAGAGTTTTTTTGCAATTGCTCTAATAAATTTTGCGTTACTGCACTTTTATTTTCTATTACTAATGACATATTAATCTGCTATTTCAAACTCTTTTTTAATTTCATCATAACCCTTAGCTTCCATTTCAAGTGCTAATTCTTTACCTCCACTTTTTACAATACGTCCTTTGTATAGAATGTGAACGAAATCTGGAACGATATAATCTAATAAACGCTGATAGTGAGTTATCACTATCGTTGCATTATCTTTTGATTTTAATTTATTAACGCCTGTTGCAACAATACGCAACGCATCAATATCTAATCCACTATCTGTTTCATCTAATATTGCTAACTTAGGATTAAGCATTGCCATTTGAAAAATCTCGTTACGTTTTTTCTCTCCACCACTAAAGCCCTCATTCACACTACGACTCGCAAGCTTACTATCTAATTCTACTAATTTAGATTTCTCTTTTACTAACGCTAAAAAATCTTTAGCTGGCATTTCCTCTTGTCCGTGGTAAGCTCTAATTTCATTTAAAGCTGTACGCAAAAAGTTAACATTACTAACGCCTGGAATTTCAATCGGATATTGAAACGCTAAAAATAAACCCTCACGAGCTCTATCTTCAGGAGACATATCCAATAAATTTTTTCCATTAAAAATAACTTCACCTTCCGTTACATCATAATCTTCTCTACCAGCTAATACACTTGATAAAGTTGATTTTCCTGAACCATTCGGACCCATTATCGCGTGAATTTCACCCGCTTTAACTTCTAAATTTATTCCTCTTAAAATTTCTTTTTCGCCAATCGACGCCTTTAAATTCTTTATACTAATCATTATTCTGTTTTTGAATTTTAACTTAATTTTTTATCCTACTGATCCTTCTAAACTGATGGCTAATAATTTTTGAGCCTCAACTGCAAACTCCATCGGTAATTTATTTAATACTTCTTTACAATAACCATTAACAATTAAACCGATTGCTTTCTCATTATCAATACCACGTTGTTTACAGTAAAATAATTGGTCTTCACCAATTTTACTGGTTGTCGCTTCGTGCTCCACAACAGCAGATTTATCTTTAATTTCGATGTAAGGAAACGTGTGTGCACCGCATTTATCACCCATTAATAAACTATCGCATTGCGAAAAGTTACGAGAATTACTTGCGCCTTTTTTAATTTGTACTAATCCTCTATAGCTATTATTACTAAAGCCTGCCGAAATTCCTTTTGATATAATAGTAGAACGTGTATTCTTACCTATGTGTATCATTTTAGTTCCAGTATCAGCTTGCTGGTAATTATTTGTAACGGCTACCGAATAAAATTCGCCAACCGAATTATTCCCTTTTAAAATAACAGAAGGATATTTCCAAGTAACTGCAGATCCTGTCTCTACTTGTGTCCAGCTAATTTTAGAATTATCTTCTAAACAAATTCCACGTTTAGTAACAAAATTAAAAATTCCACCTTTACCATCTTTATCGCCAGGATACCAGTTTTGCACTGTACTGTATTTTACTTCAGCATTTTTATGCGTAATAATTTCTACTACTGCTGCGTGTAATTGATTTTCATCGCGTTGAGGAGCAGTACAGCCTTCTAGATAAGATACAAATGCATCTTCATCTGCAATAATTAACGTTCGCTCAAATTGCCCAGTACCACTAGCGTTGATACGGAAGTAAGTAGATAGTTCCATCGGTGAACGAACACCTTTTGGAATATAACAAAACGAACCATCTGTAAATACTGCCGAATTTAATGCAGCATAAAAATTATCAGTTGGCGGAACGGCCATCCCCATATACTTTTTCACCAATTCAGGATGCTCTAAAACGGCCTCGCTGAATGAACAGAAAATAATTCCTTTTTCTGCCAATGTTTCTTTAAAAGTTGTTTTAACGGAAACGCTATCAAATACGATATCAACAGCAATGTTACTTTGTACACCACTTAGTCGCTTTTGCTCTTCTATTGATATACCAAGCTTTTCGAATGTTTTTAATAATTCAGGATCTACATCATCTAAACTTGCTAATTCCTTTTTGGGTTTAGGGGCAGAATAATAAATAATATCTTGAAAATTTGGCTTTGTATATGAAACGTGAGCCCATTCAGGCTCAACCATGTTTTGCCAATTACGAAACGCTTTTAAACGAAATTCCAACATCCACTCAGGCTCATTTTTTTTAGCTGAAATAAACCTGATAATATCTTCGTTTAATCCTTTTGGCGCCTCATCTGCTTCAATGTCAGTTGTAAAACCCCACTTGTATTCGTTCTGTATATGTTCTTCTAGTATTTCGTTTGCCATTCTTTTAATTCAATAAATATTATTTACACTGAGAAAGATTCTCCACATCCACAAGAACGCGTAGCATTTGGGTTTTTAAAAACAAAACCTTTTCCGTTAAGGCCTCCGCTGTAATCTAATTCAGTACCCACTAAGTACAAGAAACTCTTCCGATCAACGACTACTTTAACCCCATTATCCTCAAATTGTTGGTCGCCATCCTTAAGTTCATTATCAAAAACTAAATTATACATCAAACCAGAGCAACCACCACCATCAACTCCAACACGGATGAATGTATCTACTGGTTTATTCTCTTCTTTAATTAAATTTATTGCGTGTTCTTTAGCCGCATTGCTAACTGTTATCATTTTGTAAGTAATTAAATGTTAGTTACTTGTAGCTTAATCTTAATTAGATTAATTCTAAACGTGATACAAAAGTACCACTTTTAAGGTATATCTGCAAACAAATAAGACCAATAATATTGATAAACCCTATGAAAATAGCTTATTTTACACTGAAATGTTAGCTAAACAAAAAATTGGAATTATCGGTGGCGGACCATCAGCTATGATTTTTGCGTGCTTTATAGATTCAACTCGTTATGATGTGACTATTTATGAAAAAAACAATACGCTAGGCCGCAAATTTTTAGTAGCTGGCAAAGGTGGTTTTAATTTAACGCATTCCGAATCTCTTACTCATTTTAAACATAAATACATTCCTGTTGAGTTTTTAGAGAATCACTTACAACAATTTTCGAATGAGGATTTAATAACTTGGTTAGAATCTATAGGTATAAAAACATTTATAGGCTCGAGCAAACGGGTTTTTCCTATTAAAGGTATTAAGCCTATAGAAGTTTTAAATGCTATCAAAGAAAAAATTTTAGACAATCAGGTAAAAATAAATTACAATCATAATTGGCAAGGCTGGAATAATAACGAGTTAGAATTTTTAGTAGTTGGCACTATAAAAACCATAAAAACAGATGTCACCATTTTTGCCCTTGGAGGAAATAGTTGGAAAATTACAGGTAGTGATGGATTATGGGCAAATCCGTTTAAAAATAAAAATATAACTATAGCTGATTTTCACCCGTCAAATTGTGCTTATCAAATAGATTGGGATAATACCTTTATAAATAAACACGAAGGCTCTGCCTTAAAAAATTGTGCATTTACTTGTAATAATAAAACTGTAAAAGGAGAGGCAGTACTTACTAAGTTTGGTATTGAAGGAAGTGGTATCTATCCATTGAGTAAGGAAATTAGGACTCAACTACAAAACCATAGTTTAAATAATCAAACGCAATTATACATCGATTTTAAACCAGATTTATCAGAAGAAGAAATAACACTTCGATTTATTAATAAAGGTCATTTATCAACTAAAGATTTTCTTTATAAAAAAGTAAATCTTAGCATCGTTCAAATAGAATTATTAAAATTAATAACCACAAAAGAAGATTATCAAAACGGAAAAGCGTTAATTCCATTCATTAAACAATATCCTTTAACACTTATAGCCACAGCCTCTATAGACGATGCTATCTCAACTGTTGGCGGTATTAGTTTAGAAGAGATTACTGAAAATTTTGAATTAAAAAAACTACGCAACACTTTTTGCATTGGCGAAATGTTAGATTGGGATGCGCCAACGGGAGGCTATTTACTACAGGCGTGTTTTACTATGGGTGTTTCACTTGCACGTTATTTAAATTTAAAAAAATAATTTCTTGAACATAAAAAAGCCTTGCTACTTAATAATAGCAAGGCTTTTAAACTCTTGTTCAGAATTTTATTTTTTCATTAAAACTTCGTCAATCATACCGTAAGCTTTTGCTTCTTCAGCAATCATCCAGTAATCACGGTCACTATCCGCCCAAACTTTTTCATAAGTTTGTCCGCTATGTAACGCGATGATTTCATATAATTCTTTTTTTAATTTTTGAATTTCACGAGCAGTAATTTCGATATCAGATGCTTGTCCTTCTGCTCCACCTAATGGTTGGTGAATCATTACACGTGCGTGTTTTAAAGCCGTACGTTTTCCTTTAGCACCTGCACATTGTAACACAGCGCCCATACTTGCAGCCATACCTGTACAAATAGTTGCTACATCTGGTTTAATAATTTGCATCGTATCATAAATCCCTAATCCTGCATAAACAGAACCTCCTGGAGAGTTTAAATAAATTTGAATATCTTTTTTAGAATCAACTGATTCTAAAAATAATAATTGTGCCTGAACAATATTTGCAACCTGATCATTAATACCTGTTCCTAAAAAGATAATACGATCCATCATCAAACGCGAAAAAACGTCTAATACAGACACGTTTAGCTGACGCTCCTCAATAATATTAGGTGTTAAATTTCTAATGCCAGGTGTAATTGCAGATACATAACTATCGTAAGTTAAGCTACTAATGCCAACGTGTTTTGTGGCGTATTTTTTAAATTCATTTTGATCAAACATAATGTGGGTTTTTAGTTGTTAAACAAATATAATGGTTGCAACACGCAAAGACAAACTTAACATAAAAAGTTTTTAACCATAAATCGCTCAGAAAGAAAACGGCTATTAACAAAGCTTATAATTAGTAAAAGAATTTTTTGTTATCTAAAAAAAATAAATTAATTTGTAACATAATAACATGCTACAAATACCATCAGATATTAAATTAATTGGGCGAAGAGAATACGTTAATTTTCCGAGTCTTAATTTAACACACATAGAAGCGAAAATTGATACAGGCGCATATACCTGCTCCATCCATTGTAAAAACATACAGTTGCTGACTAAGGAAGGAAAACCCTTGCTTACATTTCAATTGCAGGATAATGAAGTGCACACTGTAGAGCATTTTTATAAAAAGAAAATAAAAAATTCATTCGGCGAAATGGAAGAACGTTTTATTATTAAAACGGTTATTCAGATTGGACGAAAAAAAATAAATACAACCGTATCTTTAAGTGATAGAGGTAATATGCGTTATCCTGTGCTTATTGGACGAAAATTATTGAAAAACAAATTTATAGTTGATGTAAATTTAATTTACACCAACGGTATAAAAACATTTGAAAAAACAACCATTAAAAAATAGTAATCAATGAAAATAGCGATTCTATCACGTAACAAAAATTTATATTCAACTAAGCGTTTAATAGAAGCAGCAGAGCTTCGAGGACATGAAGTATTATTACTGGATCACATGAAATGTGTATTGGTTATTGAGCAAAGCCGACCACATATTTATTATAATGGTAAAGAAGTAACTGGCGTAAATGCTGTTATTCCTCGTATAGGTGCTAGCGCCACTTTTTATGGTTCGGCCGTAGTACGTCAGTTTGAAATGATGAAAATTTTTACGGCTGTTGAATCGCAAGCCTTAGTTCGTTCTCGTGATAAACTGCGAAGCCTGCAAATATTAGCTCGTGCTGGTATAGGAATGCCAAAATCAGCTTTTGCTAATGAACCTAAAGATATAGAATCGGTTATTGCAAGTATTGGTGGCGCACCTTGTGTGGTTAAATTACTAGAGGGTACGCAGGGTATCGGCGTTATTTTAGCAGAGAATGATAAAGCGGCAAAGTCAGTAATAGAAGCCTTTTTAAAATTAGATGCGAATATGCTTGTACAAGAATTTATCAAGGAATCAAAAGGAGCTGATATCCGAGTGTTTGTTGTAGATGGCCAAATAGTTGGTGCTATGAAACGTCAAGCTAAAGAGGGCGAATTTAGAAGCAACTTACATCGTGGAGGCACTGCCTCTTTAATACAATTAACGGATGAAGAAAGAGCGACAGCAATTAAGTCTGCCAAGAAATTGGGCTTAGGTATTGCTGGCGTAGATTTATTACAAAGCGATAGAGGTCCATTAGTAATGGAAGTAAATTCATCGCCAGGGTTAGAAGGTATAGAAGGTGCTACAGGTATTGATATCGCAAGTAAAATTATAGAGTACGTGGAGCGTAACGAATTTAATGCGCCTGGGCAATAATGGAAGATTTTATAATCAATTCTCAAACCATTAGTCCTGGCGAGTGTAAACAAATTACACTTAACTCCTATGAGTTACACACAAAAACAAAAATTGAAATTCCTGTTTTTGTTTTTAGAAGCAAGATAGAAGGTCCAACCATATTATTATGTGCTGGCATGCACGGTGAAGAAACTAATGGTATCGAAATTATTAGAAAAATTATTACCCGAAGCGAGTTACAAAACTTAAAGTGTGGAAACGTTATAGCCATACCAGTTATTAATAGTGTGTCGTTTTTATTTGGTAGCAGGGATTTGCCCGATGGTAGAGATTTAAACAGATGTTTTCCGGGTAACAAAAATGGCTCGTTTGGCAGTCGCATTGCTTACGATTTAATGAAGCATATAGTGCCTTTAATTGATTTTGGTGTTGATTTTCATACCGGAGGAGCAAAAATAAACAACTCTCCACAAATCCGTTGCGTGTTTGAATTTCCAGAAAACATAGCTTTAGCCGAAAAATTTTCAGCGCCATTAATTATCGATAGTAAGTATCGTGAAGGAACTTTTAGAAAAGAAGCTGCTAAAAAAGGAAAACCAATATTAGTTTATGAAGGCGGAGAAAGTATGCGCTTTGATTACTCAGCTATTAACGAAGGTGTAAATGGTTGCTTAAGATTAATGAAGAGTTATAATATGATTGCGATTGGAGTTCCCAAAAATCATTCGGTTAAAATAAAAAAAGATACTTGGATACGTGCCAATACAAGTGGTTTGTTTCACGCAAATAAAGTTAACGGTTCTTATGTGAGTAAAGATGACTTACTTGGCGTTATTTGCAACCCCTTTGGAAACGTTGAGCATAAAGTGCTAGCAACAGTAGATGGTTATATTGTTGGAATGAATAACCAACCCGTAGTAAACCAAGGTGATGCGTTAATTCATATTGGAATGGAATAATAAAAAACAGCAACTAAATTAGTTGCTGTTTTTTGTACCCAGAAGGAGATTCGAACTCCCACGCCTTGCGGCATACGCACCTCAAGCGTACTTGTATACCATTCCAACATCTGGGCAGTCAATGCCATTTGTATATCTCCCGATAGCTATCGAGACCAACATCTGGACAAAATATACTTCTCAAAAACAATTGAGACAAACACTTGAGTAATATTGTGGTAAAGATGCATTTTTTTTTGAATGTAGGAAATCGGTTTATACCAGTAATTTAATCTGGTAAAGTCTCAACTTCTCATATAAAGCAAAAAATTAGATTAAACATACCTTTTTAATGAAAATGATGCATTTTACTTCAGTAAAATCACTATTTTTATTATCCTAAATATGATTTTTACATGTCTCTGTCAATGCTCGAAACCAGCTCTATAAAAACAAAAATATCGGTTGATACGTTAAAAAAAGCGTACGCCTTAATGTATACTGCAAAAAGCTTAGCCGATCTTTATGAAGCTAATAAAGAAATTACCGCTAAGTATGTTCACGCTACATCGCGTGGCCACGAAGCTATTCAGCTTGCTTTAGGGCTACAATTATTACCGCAAGATTTTGTAAGTCCTTATTACCGAGATGATAGTATTTTGTTAGGTATAGGCATTACTCCCTTTGAGTTAATGTTACAATTATTAGCCAAGCGCAGTGATATTTTTTCGGGAGGAAGAACGTATTATTCTCATCCTAGCTTAAAACGAGATGATATGCCCAAAATACCACACCAAAGTAGCGCTACTGGTATGCAGGCTATACCAACTACTGGTATTGCAATGGGTTTACAATATTTAGAATTAAATAATTTACAACAAGATTTTGGCGGCAAAAATCCCGTATCGGTTTGTTCCTTAGGTGATGCTAGTTGTACAGAAGGTGAAGTTGCCGAAGCTTTTCAAATGGCAACATTAAAAAAATTACCAATATTATATTTAGTACAAGATAACGAATGGGATATTTCGGCACACGCTCGAGAAATTCGTTCGCAGGATATAACTGATTATGCAAAGGGCTTTAAGGGATTAGAAACACGTACAATTGATGGAACTGATTTTATTACTTCCTACAATACCGTGCAAGAGTGTTTAGATATTATACGTAACGAACGTCGACCAATGTTAATTCATGCGAAGGTACCTTTGTTAAATCATCATACATCGGGTGTGCGTAAAGAATGGTACAGAGATGATTTAGAAGAGTGTGCAAAAAAAGATCCATTACCGCGTTTACGTAATCAATTAATTATTGCAGGTGTTGATGCTAATGAAATAAAAGCTATAGAAGAAAAAGCCATTGCCTTAGTTGAAGCAGATTATCAACGTGCATTATTAGAAGAAGATCCTCGTCCGGAAGATTTATTTTTACACGATTTTGCCCCTACTCCAATTACCGAAGAAAAAGGAAATAGAGAACCAGCTGGGAAAGAAAAAACTGTGATGGTAGATAGCGCCTTATTTGCGATTCGCGAAATAATGGAAAAACACCCACATGCATTGTTATATGGGCAAGATGTTGGAAAGCGTTTAGGTGGTGTGTTTAGAGAAGCTGCAACCTTAGCGCAAACATTTGGCGATGAAAGAGTATTTAATACTCCTATACAAGAGGCTTTTATTATTGGCAGTACAGTAGGTATGAGCGCCGTTGGATTAAAGCCTATAGTTGAAGTTCAGTTTGCAGATTATATTTGGCCAGGCTTAAATCAATTATTTACCGAGGTTAGTCGCAGTTGTTATTTAAGTTATGGTAAATGGCCTGTGAGTTGTATAGTACGTGTGCCTATTGGTGCATACGGTAGCGGCGGACCTTACCATTCGAGCTCTGTAGAAAGTGTATTAGCAAATATTAAAGGGATAAAAATTGCATACCCAAGTACTGGTGCCGATTTAAAAGGCTTAATGAAGTCTGCTTTTTATGATCCGAACCCAGTGGTGATGCTAGAACATAAGGGCTTATACTGGAGTAAAATTAAAGGGACAGAAGATGCCAAAACGATTGAACCAGATGAAGATTATGTCATCCCATTTGGCAAGGCACGTCTTGTACAGGAAGCAAGTGAAGAACACATTACTAAAGGTAAATCCTTAACCATTATAACATATGGCATGGGAGTTTATTGGGCTAAGAGTGCGGCTAAAAAATTCGAAGGTCAGATTGAAATTATTGATTTAAGAACGATAGCACCCGTTGATGAAGCTGCTATATTTGAAAGCGCCAACAAACACGGTAAATGTTTAGTATTAACCGAAGAGCCTGTATTTAATGGGTTTTCGCAAAGTATTGCCGCTCGTATATCTGAAAATTGTTTCAAAAAATTAGATGCGCCAGTTAGAGTTATTGGTGCAGAAAATTTACCAGCTATCCCCTTAAATTCTACTTTAGAAAAAACCATGTTGCCAAATGCGGATAAGGTTGAAAAAGCCATTGAAGATTTATTAAATTTTTAACCTTTTGTGATTGTTATGAAAAAAGGCTTAGAGTATGCGATTGTAGTTCTTTTACTATTGCCTTTGTTTTTCATCAATATTAAATCATCGCACGATTGGGGCGATGATTTTGCGCAGTACATTCACCAGGCACAAAATTTATTAACCAGCATTTCTCAAAACGAAACAGGTTATGTGTTTAATCCCGATGAGTTTATTGGCCCTCAAGCCTACCCTGTTGGCTTCCCGTTATTATTATCTCCTATTATTGCATTATCTGGCATTAATTACACAGCTTTAACTCTATACATTAGTTTATTTTTTATAGCAACGTTTTTTGTTGGGTTTTTGTTTTTTAGAAAATATTTTTCATTTTTAGTAAGTGCATTAACTATCTGTATTATTGCTTATAATCCTATTATGCTTGGATTCAAAACTGAAGTCCTTTCTGATATGCCATTTTTATTTTTTGTAATGACCATTCTTTTGCTGCAAACAAAAAAACAAACCATACCTGTTATTATAATGACTGCTATGCTTGTAGGCTTTATAATGCATATTCGAACAGTAGGCGTAACGTTGGTTATTAGCATACTTATTTATCAAGTATATACTATTTACAAAAACCAAACTGATAAAAAGCCGCTCATAAAAAACACACTTGTTTTTTTAATATCAACTCTTATAATTTATTTTGCAATCAAATTTGCATTTCCCGCTCAGAGTAATTACATCAATCCATTTGATATTGAAAGTCTATTCATTGATTCCTGCAGTAATTTTTCTTATCATCAGTTATCTTATCAACTGTTTTTTAGTGGTTATAAATTAGAAGATTATTATTTCATTCTAACTATAACTTCTGCGTGCCTTACCTGCTTTACGATTATTGGTTTATTGTGGGATTTTAAACTTAATAAAATAACCTTGCCTTTTATTTTTATATGCGTTTATGGTGTCGCAATTTCTGTTTTTAAATATAATAACACGGGCTTGCGGTTTGTATTACCTTGTATATTCATCTTATTTTATTACGCAATACTTGGATTAAAACAAACTTTAAATCCATTGATTACAAATAAAAAATGGTTGCCAGCGTTTTTTTCTATTATTGTTTTATTTAGCTATAATCAAGCGTGGGCAAAAATTTATGCCAATCGTGAAAAAATAATAGATGGACCTGAAACTCCGAAAGCATTAGAGTTTTTCGACTACATAAAGAAGAACACATCGTCAACAGATTTAATTGTTTTTGATAAACCTCGCGCTTTAAGTTTATACACGCATCGCAAGGCAATTTATCTAAATCCAAAACTCTTTAGGTATCATTTAATAAAAGAGTTTGTTAAATATAAAGCGACATACTGGGCAAGCTGTTCTTCTATTTATTCTAAAGATCATGCATTGATAGAAAATGATCCGACGCTTTATGAGTCCAAAGTATTTGATAACGGAAGTTGTAAACTATATAAATTAAAAGATACTTATAAAATTTACTAACGAACTTTAATGCTTTAAATTACTTTATTCGAAGAATATCTGGCTTATTAGTTATAATTCCATCAACCCCGCGTTTAGCTAATTTACGAGCTTTTCGGGGGCTATTAACTGTCCAGGCATAAACACTTTTGCCGAGTTTATGTGTTTTTTTAATGAGGCGCTTACTGCAAAATTTATAATACACATTAACTCCTTGCCAATTTTTAAAATCATCTTTATTAAAATGTTTATCAAAATTAAAACTAACTAAAGGCAATTTAAACACGATGAGTTTTTGTAAATTAATATTACTATCTGCTTTGGCTACATTTAACAAAGCTTGTTTGTCAAAGGAATGAATGGTGCTTATCCAATTTTCGGCATGATGCTTTTTTATTAAATCTACTATATGCTGCTCAATACTTGGGTAATACTCATTTCCTTTTTTTAATTCAATTAATAATTTACTTCTTCCGTTTATACATAGTATAGCTTCTTCTAATGTAGGCGGATGAATAACTTCAACCTCATTTGTATTGATTGCTTTTTGCTTTTTGATAGAAAGTTGTACGAAATGTTGCAACAACATACTTTTAATTAATCCTTTACCATTTGTTGTTCTATCTACACTTAAATCATGCATGATAACAACTACTCCATCTAATGTTTGATGCACGTCCGTTTCGATGATTGTTGCCCTCATTTCTATAGCTTTTTCAAACGATGGCAACGTATTTTCAGGAGCATAAGCACTAGCCCCACGATGCGCAATAATAATAGGTGTTTGAGCAATACTATGTAAACGCATTACTAAACATATAAAACAAAATACTTTAACCATAGTATGTAATATTTAATTTACATCTCATCCCGATAACCATCGGGAACGCTCGATGTGACATGACTTATCATTTATAATTTATAACTCGAGGCTAATCTTTTATCAGTTCTAAATTATGAATATTAACCGTCATTTTTAAAATACCAAACGTAATGTTTACTTTTTCTCCTTTAATCGATTCAATAATCCCAATTTCACTTCCATTTAAAACACGCACTTTACTTCCAACTTTTAATAAGGGTTTTAATCGTGCCACTTTTTTCTCAGAAAAAGCATCTAATTTATTTTGCTTCTCTAGTTCTTTACGTTTATTGGTCTCGGCTGTTATACCATCTATAAATCGTTTAATCACTAACTTCCTGTCTTCATTTTTATTCCAATCGTGCATTAAGCGTAAATACTTTTGTCCGTATTCTGCCATACGCGCTAATTCAATTTTCCGTTCCCTTTCTCGCTCTATTTTATCACGATAGTTTGTATGCAGTACATCATATTTTTCTTTCGCCATTTTCTTCATAAACTCTTCATGCTCCATTCTATCAATGGTTTCGGCGAGTACGGTTTTTTGTTGCTGCACTTCAGCTAACAAAGCATTTAAATCCACTTTGTCACTATCTATTTTTTCTTTAGCACGAGTAATTAATTCTTTAGGAAAACCTACTTTTTCAGCAACCTCAAACGTGTAGCTACTGCCTGGCTCACCAACCGTTAATATGTATTTTGGATTCAGTGTTTCTAAATCAAACAACATACTTCCATTTACTACTCCATCTAATTTTGTAGCTAATAACTTCACATTAGAATAATGTGTTGTAATAACGCCCAATGTTTTTGATTTAACTATTTCTTCTAATACTACTTCGGCCATCGCGCCTCCTAATTCAGGATCAGTGCCGCTTCCAAACTCATCCATTAATACTAACGTTTTACTACTAATGGTATTTAGTATCGAAATCATTTTTTTTAAGCGCGCGCTATAGGTACTTAATTCGTGTTCGATGCTTTGCGTATCTCCAATATCAATTAAAATGTCGCTAAAAAAACTCATTACCGAATTCTCTGCAACACACACCAATAAACCACTTTGTAACATCACTTGCAGTAAACCTACTGTTTTTAAGGTTATGGATTTACCCCCCGCATTTGGCCCCGAAATCACAATTAACTGCTTTTCGTTAGTTAATTGAATACTTAAAGGGACAGTCGTTTTTCTAAGTGCTTTGTTTTGTAAAAATAAAATAGGGTGATAGGCTTTTACTAATTTAATTTCCGGTTGCTCTGATAAGGTTGGCAATATTCCTTTAATAATATTGGCGTATCTTGCTTTAGCTTTTAAAAAATCGAGTTCAACTAATACATAATAATACTGTTTTAATTCGGGCGCAAATGGTCGCAGTGTTTCTGATAGTAATCGTAATATTCTATTAATTTCTCGTCGTTCATCAACTTCTAATTCGGCAATATCATTATTAATAGAAATAGTTGCACCAGGTTCTATAAAAATTGTTTTTCCGGTTTCGCTTTTGCTATGTACAAAGCCTCGCACTTCAGCTTTATGTTCAACTAATACAGCTAAAGTTCTACGGCCATTAAAAAATCCTTCTTCGCTATCTCTAATAAATCCTAACTTTCGCAATTCGTTGATGTATCTATCAAATTTTGCGTTACTTTCTCGTCGTTTATCTGATAAATCTTTACGAATTTTTTGTAATTCTTTCGACGCTGAATTTTTCACCGTTCCATCAAATTCAATAATACGATCAATTTCTTCGGGTATAAATTTATTTTCATTTAATGTTTCTGTTAACTCTGACAAAAAGGGTAAAGTAGTTTTTTTACTTTTTAAATATCGGATAATCGTATTACTAATTTCGGTGGCTTGTTTAATATTTAAAAATTGTTCCTCATTAAGCATACTTCCATCTAGTGCCAGTAACGAGGCTTCTCTCATAAATTCCTCAAATTGTGTATCGGGGAAAAATGAGTTGGAAGTAATTAAATTAGTTAGTTCTGCAACACGATGTAATTCGGTTTTTAATTCATTATGATTTTGTATTACAGAAATAGACGTTGCTTTTTGTTTAGCAGCATTCGTATAACAAAAATCTGTTACTTGTTTTTTTATTTTATTAAACTCTAATAAATCGAGCGAATCATTATCAATTATTGGCATTATGTGGTAAAAAGAATAAACTTTTATTTAAGTTAAAAAAATGCTTGTTTGTTTTGTTTACTAAAATTTTATTTTATTTTTGATAATATAAATATTAATACAACTTACCAAAAGTACAGGTTACCGTAAATGAAAACAACTATTATTACAAAATTAGAAGAAATGCTTCAATCAAACGAAGCTAGTGCTGTTGCTCACCAAATGCGCACTCTGCAAAAAGAGTATCAAAAAATGTGGACAACCGAATTTGAAACCGCCAAACAAGAGTTTGTAGATGAAGGTGGAAAAGCAAAAGAATTTGAATACGCAAAAAGTGCTGAAGATATCCAAATTGCTTCATTATTTGAAAAATTAGAAAAGCGTAAAAAAGACGATGATGCAAAATTAGCGGTTGAGCAAAACAAAAATTTAAGCGTTCGTCAGGAAATTATTTCTAAAATAAATGATTTAAGTCAGGTTAGCGATAATATTGGTGCTGCCATCAAAAAATTAGTTGAATTACAAGCGCAATGGAAAGAAACAGGCGCTGTATCTCCTCATAAATACAAAGAAATTCAAAGCGATTACAGCAAAGCTATTGAAGAATTTAATTACAAACTAAGCTTATCAAAACAATTACAAGAGCACGATTTAAAACGTAACTACGAATTAAAAACAGAGTTGCTTGAAAAAATTCGTGGACTTAAAAATTTAGATAACGCTAAAGAAGTTGAGCGATTAATAAAAATTTATCGTAACGATTGGGAAGATATTGGACCAGTACCTAATGATAAGTGGGATGAATTGAAAGGTGGATTTAGAGGGGCTTTAGAAGAAGCTTACTCAAAATTAAAAGCACACTACAGTTCGGTTGAAGAAGAGAAAGAGCACAACTTAAAATTAAAACAAGATGTTTTAGATAAAGTAAAAGCGGTAATTGCAAAAGCCGAAACTACTGGCGCTAATAACTGGAATGCTTTAACCAATGAGTTAGTGACTTTACAAACCGAATGGAAAACAATTGGTAGAGCTACGCAAAAAGATAACGATAAAATATGGGCAGAGTTTAGAGCTTTATGCGATTCGTTTTTCGAAAATAAAAAAGTGTTTTTTGGTGCACATCACGAAAAAATGTTAACGCTTAAAACTCAAAAACAAGAATTAATTACGAAAGCGAATGCTTTAAAAGATAGCACTGATTGGCAAAAAACGGGTTTAGCTTTAATTAAATTGCAAGATGCTTGGAAAAAAATTCCACACGCAGGAGGTGATGAAAATAAATTATTTCAAAATTTCAGAAATGCCTGCAATCATTTTTTTGATGCTAAAAAAGCAAGCTTCGAAGCGGCTGATGCAGCTTTTGAAACCAACTTAGTTGCAAAAGAAGAATTATTGAAAAAGATTACGGAGTATACTTTAAGTGATGACAACACTTCTAATCACGCTGCTTTAAAACAATTTTCTGCTGACTGGAATGCAGCAGGTATGGTACCAATGAAAGACAAAAAACGTATTAATGATGCGTTTTACAATAAGTTAGATGAGTTATATGATAAAATGAATGTAACCGCTAACGAAAAATTTATGATGCAATTTAAATCTAAATTAGAGCGTTTTGTAAATGGCGAAAATCCAGAGTTAGCATTAAAAAAAGAAGCGGATTTTTTAAAGAAACAAATTGATGAAGTTAACGAGCGTATAAAAACGTATGATAACAACTCTGGTTTTTTCAAAACATCGAGCAAAGGCGTTAACCCTTTCTTAAAAGAAATAGAAGATAAAATTGCAGCGGAAAAACAAAAAATTACTGACTTTACTGATAAACGTAAATTAGTAATTGCTGAGTTAAATAAATTAAAACCCGTTGAAGCGAAATAATATTTCGTAGTCAGTTCAAGTTGTCACTCTGAACGAAGTCGAAGAGCGAGACTGTGAATAATAAAAAAACCTCAACACTAAGTGTTGAGGTTTTTTTGTTTGAACGTTTTTATTATAGACTCTCAGTAAAATTAATTATCGTCATTGCGAGCACAGCGAAGCAATCTCCTCCAAATGTGTGATTTTATTTTCTTTTTCTAGCCTTCTTTTTCCTTGGAAGAAAAAGAAGCAAAAATTCAAGTCAAAACGATGCTTCTTCCCATTTCCTTCGCACCACCTCGCCGTTTTGACAACCTGCCCACCTGCGTGTAACTATAATTCTAATTATTTCGTCATTGCGAGGAGATCCGACGAAGCAATCTAATGCTATACTTGAGATTGCTTCACTACACTTCGTTACGTTCGCAATGACGAACTAACGCATAAACTAATTCTAGCTACAAATTCTCAATAAAGTAATCAGTAATTTTTTCCATTAAATGTGCTCTGTCTTTTCCTAACACATTATGCTCGTGTCCAGGATATACATAATAATCTAACTGTATGCCTTTATCTACGGCCTTTTTTTGATACATCATACTATGTTGCCATAATACGACTGGATCCTGAGCTCCGTGTATCATTAATAATTTTCCTTTTAATTTATCTACATAATTTAATAAATTATTTTTTTCATAGCCATCTTTGTTGTCTTGTGGAGAATCCATATAACGCTCCGTGTAC
>JAYSTR010000146.1:0-3598 GCA_043719555.1 Bacteroidota bacterium
TTTTTAAATAAAACGACAAAAAACTGAAATTTTACTTTGTTATTGCTCATAAAAATATTGCAACTAATTCGTTAAAAATTTTATCTTCGAACATTCAAAAAAAACAATAGCAATTACTCTAAATTATGAGACAATCAAGCATTTACGTTAAGCATATTATAATTATATGTTGTTTATTTTTTTCTTTAATTATTAAGGCAGATGAAGGAATGTGGTTACCACAACTTTTAAATTCTATGAATATTAAAGACATGAAAAAGAATGGCTTAAAATTAACAGCCGAACAAATATACAGTATCAACAAATCGAGTTTAAAGGATGCTATAGTGCAGTTTAATGGTGGTTGTACTGCCGAAATTATTTCTGATCAAGGGTTAATTTTAACTAACCATCATTGCGGATATTCTGCTATTGCTTATCACAGTTCGGTTGAAAAGGATTATTTAACCAAAGGTTTTTGGGCAATGAATAAAAACGAAGAAGTTTATACCCCAAATCTTAATGCAACGATCATTCAGCGTATCGAAGATGTTACTGCCAAAGTAATGAATGGTGTTACGGCTAATTTAACCGAGCCTAAAAAAGATTCAGTTATTAAAGCCAATATCAAGTTAATCGAAAAAGAAGCTGTTACTGGTTCACATTACGAAGCGTTTATTCGTCCGTTTTTTTATGGTAATGAGTATTATTTATTTGTAACCGAAACCTTTAAAGATGTTCGTATGGTTGGAGCTCCACCATCGGCTATTGGTAAATTTGGTGGAGAAACTGATAACTGGATGTGGCCTCGCCATAATGCCGATTTTTCGGTGTTTCGTATTTATGCAAATAAGGATAATAAACCAGCAGAATATAATAAAGATAATGTACCATACAAACCAAAACACGTTATTCCAATTTCATTAAAAGGCTACAAACAAGGCGATTTTACAATGGTATACGGTTTTCCAGGTCGTACTCAGGAGTATTTATCAAGTTACGCGGTTGATATGATTATGAATGAAAGCGACCCTTTAAAAGTTGCTTTGCGCGAAAAACGTTTAAATATTATGAGTGCTGATATGCGCCAAAGTGATGCGGTGCGTATTGCTTATGCTAATAAATATGCTGGTATCGCTAACTATTATAAAAAATGGATGGGCGAAATGAATGGCTTAAAAAAATACGATGCCTTATCAAAAAAACAATTATTCGAAAAGCAATTTAATGAAACGATATCGGCAGATGCAGCTAAAAAAGATAAGTACGGTAATTTATTTCCACAATTACAAAAGGTTTACAATGACTATAAAGTGTTAAATAAGCAAGTAGATTATTACAGCGAATGTATTATGGCTATTGATGCGTTTGTATATGCTCGTACGTTTACAAATATATTTAATGAGCTAAAGAAAAAACAAAAAGGTGAAAAAAATACGTATGATAATTTAATTACCGAAAACAAAAAACTAGGGTTTTATAAAAATTATAATAAACCTACTGATATTAAATTATGCGAAGCAATGCTTACCGAGTACATTAAAGGTGTACCCAGTGGAAACAGACCATTTGTATTAGACTCTTTTATTGTGGCTAATAATAATGATGTGAAAAAGATGTCTGATTTTTTGTTTGCCAATACCAATTTTGTGGATAGAGAAAAAACAGAATTAATGCTCAACGATTTCGAGAAATTTTCATCAATATATGAGCGCGATCCAGTTTATTATATTACATCTTCTATAGTTAAATATTATACGGCTAATGTATTTCCTCAATTTCAGTACGATGAGCGCGAAATTAATGAGCTGCAAAAATTATATGTGCAAGGGCAAAAAGAAGTGTTTAAAGACAAAAAGTTTTACCCTGATGCAAACTCAACCTTACGTATAGCATACGGAAAAGTTAATAATTATAAGCCACGCGATGGCGTTGAATATAATTATTACACAACTTTAGATGGTATTATGGAAAAAGAAATTCCTGGTGATGAAGAATTTGATGTACCTGCGAAATTAAAAGAACTACACACTAAAAAAGATTATGGAATGTATGCTGATAAAAATGGTAAGCTCCCAATTGCTTTTACTGCAAGTAATCACACAACTGGTGGTAATAGTGGAAGCCCCGTATTTAATGCTAAAGGCGAATTAATAGGTACTAATTTTGATAGAAACTGGGAAGGTACTATGAGTGATATTATGTACAACCCTAATCAATGCCGAAACATTGTGTTAGATGTGCGTTACACGTTATTTGTAATAGATAAATTTGCAGGCGCTGGTTATTTATTAAAAGAAATGAAAATTAAGTAGTTTTAATACTATTTATATTGCCCTACATCATTTGCCAATGCCATTGGTGTAATTATTATTTATTACCTGTAGTTTAATCTATAATTTAGTTGTTAATGGAAAACGAAAATATCAATACTGAACCAATTATCCCATTTAAAAATCTTTTTTTAGTAAAGGGATTTGTAACGGGTAAAAACCAGTTGTGGATGTATGTGTTTGGCGTATTAGCTGCGTTTTTTGGGTACTTCACGTTTCAATTAATAATGATGGTGCCTTTAATGTCTGCGGCAGCAAGTAAAGGTATTTCTCAATCCGAAATTTTAGCTAACCCTAATATTTTATTTAATCCAGAAATTATAGGCATAAACCGTTCGTTATTGTTGGCTTTAATGATGGGAATGTTTGTGTTTACTTTACTGTTTTTATGGTTGGCTATTAAATTTATTCAGCAAAAGGATTTAACTTCTGTTATTACTGGTTTCGAAAACATTCGTTGGAGGCGTTATTTCTTTTCGTTTGGTATTTGGGCTCTTTTATTAGTGTTATTAACGGTTGTATCATATATTTTTTCTCCCGAGGATATGATATTGCAATTTGATGCTAGTAAGTTTTTTATACTTTTAATTGTAGCAGTTCTTCTTATTCCAATACAAACAGCCACCGAAGAAATTTTATTTAGAGGATACTTAATGCAAGGTTTTGGTTTAGCATTTAAAAATGCGTTATCACCTTTAATTATTACCTCCGTTTTATTTGGTTTAATGCACGCTTCAAATCCTGAGGCTAAAGCTCACGGATTATGGATTATGATGCCTTATTATATTTTCTTTGGTGCTTTTTTAGGTTTGTTAACCTTGTTGGATGAAGGCTCTGAATTAGCTATGGGAATACATTGCGCTAATAATTTAGTGTCGAGTTTATTGGTTTGCTCAAAAAATTCGGTATTACAAACGGATGCTATATTTTATACAACAGCCGAAAATCCAGAAGGTGAGTTTGCAATTTGGATAGTATTGGCCAGTATTTGTTTTGCTGTACTTTATAAAAAATACAAACTCAATAATTGGAAATTATTATTGCGTTAATTTTTAGTCAACTTTAAATTTTACTTATTATGAAAACCTTTTTTTATACACTTATTACTATTTTAATAGTAAACACGCTTAGCGCAGATGGTGATTATCATTACTATGTTAATCTTACAAAAGTTAATAATGATAAAGTAACAGTTACCTTAACACCTCCAGATATTTCAGAAAACGAAACTGTTTTTATGTTTCCTGCAATGGTACCAGGTACTTACGATGTATATGATTTTGGAA
>JAYSTR010000147.1:0-3594 GCA_043719555.1 Bacteroidota bacterium
TGTTTTTTGTTTTATAAACAAAAATAGAAGCAATAACTAATCCTAATAAAATTAATAAGGTAATAAGTGTTGATTTTTTCATAAAGAAAATTGTATTTATAAATTTTAAAGAGATGTGTATTTTTTTCTTCTAACAAAAAATTGTATCAATGCAAATGCAATAATTAATAATAAGGGGGCGCCTACATTAATAAATTTCCATTTGTTTTTCTGCATGGATATTTTCTTTTTGTCTAATAATCTTAATTTAACTTCGCGAGAACGAAGCTGTAATAAGCCTTCATCATCTAAAAGATAATTCATACAGTTTAATAAAAATGTTTTGTTGGCAAATTGTTGTTTCATGTAGATGTCGTAACCAGTTGGATAAATCATGCCCGAATTGCGTTGATATTCGTTTTTAGCAATATCGCCATCCGCAACAACTATCATTCGAGTAGGTTTACTAGAAAATTTCACGTCAAAAGCAGAATCTTGCATAAAACGCGCAGGAATTCGATTTTCGTAAACTGATTTAAAAGTTCCTTCAAGTAAACAAGCTACATTTTGAAATGGATTATTGTATTGTTCTTCTTTAGGCTTGTATTTAACCATTCCTAAAGATATACGAGCCGGTGTAGGTTGTGTTTTAGTGTATTTAGATGTTTGTAATAGGATTGTTTTTTTTACGTTTTTGGCAGATACAGTATCTAAAGTCCCTAAAAATTCGGTTTTAATTAAATCTAGGTTTTTTACAATAGGATGATTACTCGCCGGAAGCAGTAAAGGGAAGTATGGGAAGGGGAACAATTGAAAATTAGGCTGACCAGCTTTAAATCCAACGTTTACAGGTATACTAGTGCATTGTAAATCTTGAATTAGCGTTGGATTTAAACGAACACCATATTTGAAAAGAATGTCATCTAAATTTAATTCGTTTCTAAATCCGAGAGTATAACCTTTCATGTTTAATGTGTCTCTGTTAGTAAACACAGGATCTATTAACCATAAAACTTTGCCACCATGCATTACAAATTGGTCAATAATAAATTTATCTTTATCATCAAAGGCTGAATCTGGTTGAGCAATTACAATTGCATCAGCATCTTTTAAGGCATATAATTTATGGTTGATATTTACTCGCGATACATTGTAGTATTCTGTTAACGAATGCATAAAATCGGCTGCACGTAACGTATCTAATTCATCATGGCCTTCAATAAATAAAACTTCAGGTTTTTTCTTTAAACTATTTTTACGAATGGCATTGGTTAATCCATATTCCATTTCCTGTACTGAGTTATTAATAGATTGCTCTTGCTCATAACCAACTTGACGTTTATATATTTGCCAAACACTTTCTTTATTTTTATAAGTAACAATGGCACCAGGCCATATTAATGTTTCAGATGTTTTTTGATTGCTTTTATCAATGATTTGTTCAGGCATAATGCCTTTCGTATATAATTCTTTTTCAAGTTTGGCTACTTCCTCTTTATTAGGGTTTTCTAAAGGATTAATAAACTCATACTCTAAATTATTATTTGAATATGCTCTAAATTCATCAAGGATTTCTTTTGTTTCGTTTTTTAAACGCGTAAAACTCGGATTGAAATCGCCTTGCAAGTATACCTTAATGTAAATAACGTCATCTACTTTTTTTAAAAGCTTTACAGTTGATTCAGATAAAGTATAACGTTTTTCTGTAGTTAAATCAAAACGCTTAAAAATAAAAGAACATACAAAGTTTAATAAAATAATAATGGCAACAATTGCCACAATCATAGCAATGTCCTTTTTTTGTTGTATTGATTTTAATTTACTCATTACCATTTTCTACTTTGTAAAACCAATTTTGATAAGCCATTAAATAATACGATAATACTTAAAAAATAGATAACATCGCGTGTATCAATAACGCCACGACTCATACTAATGTAGTGCTGGTTCATTCCTAAGTTTTTTACAAACGCATCGTACTTTCCAAATAAACCTGACGAAGTAATAAATTCAAAACCGATGTACATCATAAAGCATAATAATACTGCCATAATAAAGGCAATCACTTGATTTTCGGAAATAGCCGAAGCGAAAATTCCAACGGCAACAAACCCTGCACCTAAAAATAATAAGCCTAAATAAGAACCCCACATGCCTCCAGTATCTATATTACCTTTTGGGTAACCTAATTGATGAACTGAATAATAATAAATTAATGTTGGTAATAATGAAACAATTACTAAAATAACACCAGCAAAATATTTAGCCAACACAATTTGTAATTCAGTTAAAGGGCGAGTTAATAAGAGTTCTATAGTCCCCGTTTTTTTCTCTTCCGAGAAACTACGCATCGTAATAGCTGGAATTAAAAATAAATAAACCCAAGGCGCTAATACAAACAAGGATTCAATACTTGCAAAACCATTGTCTAAAATATTTGAACCAGCACTTTCTGATGGAATTAACCACATAAAAGTTCCGATGCCAGTAATAAAAACGGCAATTGCTATATAGCCAATTAAGGAGCTTAAAAAACTACGTATTTCTTTAATTAATAAGGTAATCATACAAGTTTCAAAAATAGCAATTGATTTTAAAATATACTATATTATAATTTATAACAACAACGATTTTAGTGTATTTTTGCTAAATACTACCTATGAAAACATTTTCAAATTTTATTTCGGTTATATTTCATCCATTATTAATGACAACTTATGGTTGTTTGATAGTTTTTTTTGCTTTGAAGGAGAGTGTTTTTAGCGCACTAACACCATTAAAACTAAAGCTAATTATAACCAGTATTATTTTTGTTGTAACCTTTGTGTTGCCTGCCTTAAACTTGTATTTATTGTATAAATTAAATTACATTTCATCTATTAAAATAGAAAACCGTCGTGAACGAATTTTTCCTTTAGTAATTACGTCCATTTTTTATTTTGGATTGTATTATTTATTGATTGATTTAAATATTTGGCCAACAATTAAGTTGTTTGTTTTTGGTGCAGGAATTTGTATTTTATTAGCTGGCATTATTCATTTTTGGTGGCAAATTAGCGCGCATATGATCGGTATAGGTGGTTTAACAGGCGCTTTGATTGCTTTATGTTATTTTACACAATTACCCATTTTATTTTTCATTTCTGGAAGTATTTTTCTTGGTGGTATAATTGGGTTTTCTCGCTTATATTTAAATGCTCATAATCAGAGTCAAATTTATATGGGATTTACTTTGGGAGCATTAGTACAATTTTTGTTGTTTTTTATGGCTAACAATACCTCTTTAGTATAATGAATTTAGTTACAGGAGCAACCGGATTAGTGGGAGCACACGTTGCGTTAGAATTACTACAAAAAGGTAAATCTGTAACTGCAACCAAACGTTCGCAAAGCGATATAAAAAAAGTAAGGCAAGTTTTTTCGTATTATACAGCTAATTATGACGAATTATTTAGTCGCATAAAATGGATAGATGCTGATATAAACGATATTTATTCGATTATTGATGCATTAGAAGGCATAGAGACAGTCTATCATTGCGCTGGTTTTGTATCCTTTAATAATAAGGATTACGAGCAAATGCATAAAATAAATACAGAAGGTACAGCTAATGTG
>JAYSTR010000148.1:0-9073 GCA_043719555.1 Bacteroidota bacterium
GGTGCAACTAAACCTTGTGCTAATAATTCTTTGTACTCTTTTACCTCATTTTCTTCAGTTGGACGAGATGCCCTGAATACAAGCTTTTTGCCATCTGGCGAAAAAAAGGCGCCACCATCATAACCTAATCCAAACGTAATTTGTGTTTGATTGCTACCATCCACATTCATAGTCCATAATTCTAAATCACCAGTTCTGTCACTTGTAAAAACTATTTTATCACCTTTGGGTGATACGGTGGCTTCGGCATCATAGCCAGGAGTATTTGTTAACTGTTTGGTGATTGTACCTTTTAAATCAGTAATAAAAATATCAAAGCTTTTGTATACAGCCCAAAGGTATTTGCCTTTAGTTTCTGGTGCTGGCGGACATTCATCGCCTCCCAAATGCGTTGATGCATATAAAACGTGTTTATTATCTTTTAAAAAGTAACTACACGTAGTGCGACCTTTACTTGTGCTTAATAATTGAGGTTTGTATGTGCTATCTTTTTTTGCTTTTGCTATATCTAAATTAAATATTTGATCGCATTTTAGTCCCCACTTAGCGTTGTTACTTTGAAACGATGCGTGCTTACCATCAAAACTAAAATAGGCTTCAGCATTATCTCCACCGTGCGTTAACATCGTTAAATTTTTTAAATGTTTTTCATCTTGAGAATGCAAAGTTGTTGAAAAAGATACTATAGAAAGGATGATTAAATATTTCATTTTTTTTTGTTTATTGAATTGATTAAAGGCATTGTGATATACAATTACGTATGATATAAATTTAAAATATATTCTGTAAGAGATTTTATTTCATCAAGCGTGTTGTTTTTTCCTAATGAAAAACGAATGCTATTTGATGCCTCTTTAATTGTTAAGCCCATATTTAATAGTACATGTGATGGATCGGCACTATCGGATGAGCAAGCGGATCCTAATGATACTGCATAGTTGTTTTTTATTTTTGAAAAAATAGTACTGCCATCTTTTAATAAAGGGAAATATAAATTAGTTGTATTGTATATGCGATATCTGGTTGACCCATTAATTCTAAAATCAGGAATATCTAATAATTGATGTTCGATATAACCCCGAAGTTTTGATAAGAGCATATTGTTATCCCAAAATTCGGCTTGAGCAATTTCGCAAGCTTTACCTAAACCTACAATACCCGTTACATTTGGTGTGCCACTTCGTTTATGATTTTCGTGACCACCACCGTGTAATAAAGGAATTAAATTTACACGCGGATTTTTTCTTCGAACATATAAAGCACCAACGCCTTTTGGTCCGTAAAGTTTATGAGCAGAAATACAACATAAATCTAATCCCATTTCATTTACATCAATTGGTAGTTTGCCAGCTATTTGTGTTGTATCGCTAAAAAAAATGGCATTATGTTGATGTGTTATTTCAGCAATTTTTTCTAAATCTTGTAAAACGCCAGTTTCGTTATTAGCAGCCATAATAGCCACTAAAATTGTTTTATCCGTAAAACTATTTTTTAATTCTTCTAAATCTATTCTACCTTCAAAATCTACATTTAGATAAGTAACAGTAGCTCCAAATTCTTCTAAAAATGCACAAGTATCTAAAACAGCCTGATGTTCAGTTTTACACGTAATGATATGATTTCCTTTTGTTTTGTATGCCTCGTAAACCCCTTTCAAGGCCATATTAATAGACTCAGTAGCACCTGATGTAAAAACAATTTCAGAGCTTTCTGCATTTATAAAACGAGCAACTTGCCCACGAGCTTTTTCTATTGCACCTTCTGCATACCATCCAAATTGATGTGTGCTGCTTGATGCATTACCAAAGTGTTCCGTAAAAAAAGGTAACATTTCAGTTAATACTCTTTCATCAACTGGCGTAGTTGCGTTATAATCTAGGTATACCATTAAGCTCGCTCAATAATTACTGCATAGCCTTGTCCAACACCAATACACATAGTTGCTAAAGCATATTTTTTATTTTGAAGATTTAATTCAATAGCAGCAGAATTAATGATACGCGCACCACTCATTCCTAACGGATGACCTAAGGCAATAGCACCACCATTTGGATTGATACGAGGATCTTTATCATCTAATTTCCATTGACGGGTACATCCTAAAGCCTGTGCAGCAAAGGCTTCGTTTAATTCAATAATGTCAATATCATTCCAAGTTAACCCTGCTTTTTTTAACGCTTGATTGGCAGCTTCCACAGGACCTAGGCCCATAATACGAGGCTCAATACCAACAACAGCACTACTTACAATGCGAGCTAATGGTTTTAAGTTATATGATTTAATGCCATTTTCACTTGCTAACAAAAGAGCTGCAGCGCCATCATTTAAGCCAGATGCATTACCAGCAGTAACAGTACCATCTTTTCTAAATGAAGGTTTTAATTTTTGTAATCCTTCAATAGTAGTATTTGCTTTTGCAAATTCATCTGTTTTAAAAATTAACGCATCACCTTTTTTTTGTGGAATTTCAACTGGAATAATTTCTTTTTCAAATCGGCCAGCAGCCATTGCTTTTGCAGCTTTTTGTTGACTCCACAATGCAAATGCATCTTGGTCTTCGCGATTAATTTTGTGCATTTCTGCTACATTTTCAGCTGTTTCGCCCATAGCATCAACACCAAACTGTTCTTTTAATTTGGGATTAATAAAACGCCATCCAAAACTACTATCAAATAATTGTTGATCACGCCCAAAAGCTGAACTTGCTTTACTCATCACTAAAGGTCCGCGAGTCATATTTTCTACACCACTTGCTATCATTAAATCAGCATCACCTAATTGGATGTAACGAGCTGCATCAACAGCTGCACTTAAACCAGATGCGCATAAACGATTAATGGTTTGCCCAGGAACTGTAATAGGTAAACCTGCCATTAATGACGCCATGCGCGCTACATTTCTGTTATCCTCACCAGCTTGGTTAGCACAACCCATAATAACGTCAACTACTTTACTAAAATCTACTGATGGATTTTTAGCCATTAATTCTTTTAAAACTAAGGTTGCTAAATCATCTGTACGTACAGTTGATAAAGTTCCTCCAAAATTTCCGATAGCAGTTCTAACGCCATTGATGATATAAGCTTGTTGCATATTTTTATGTTTTAGAGTACAAAAATATCGTTTTTCTATCATCTACTCATTAAATGTTATTATTTAATAGTTTTTAAGTGTTTTTATATACTAAAAGCCTCATTTATTCGTTACTTTGTATCATAAAGAATGCATTTTTATTGAAAATAAAGTATTTCATATTTGTTTGTTTGTTTTTCTGCCGGATTGTTTGTTCTGCTCAATTAGCAGCACCTGATTTGCGATGTTTATCTGTCGCGGCGAATGGAGATGTGACGTTAACGTGGATAAATACACCAGACCCCACCAATATTTTTACACAATACGAAATTTATAAGTCGCCAGTTTCTACAGGGCCATTTTCGTTAGTAGGTACAGTAACGTCTAATGTATTAACGACTTTTACAGATGTTGGAGCAGCTGGCGATGTTCAAGCGAAATATTATTACATACAAACCGTTAGTGGTGGCACAGCTATTTCTGCACCATCAGAAACATTACGAACTATTAAATTGGCTTTAGTAAATGATCCGCAAGGTATTGCTTTGTTAAACTGGAACGCGATGCGTGTGCCATTAATTCCATCATCAGCACTGACGTATTCTGTTATGCGCCAAAACCCACCAAGTGCCTATAGCGAAATAAAAGTGTTGCCTCAGTTAAAGTATAATGACACGATTAATGAGTGCAATATATTTTATAATTATAAAGTTTTAATAAATGATGCTTCAGGATGTGTTTCGCAATCAAGTTTCGTTAGTGGGAATTTTATTCACGCTACTAATTTTCATACCATTTATTTAGACTCTGTTTCTGTTAATGAAGACGGAACAACAACCGTTGGTTGGCCATTACCGCCTTTACCTAATTTTCCAAAATACATTGTTTATCAGCGCCCGGCTGGCACACAAGTAGAATTAGATACCGTTTTTGGATATACAAATACGGTGTATACTTATACAGCATCTACGGCTACTATAGCATCAGAAAACTACGAAGTAACATCGGTTGATAAATGTGGATTACCATCGGGACCAAGTCCAAGTCATAGAACTATTTTTTTAAATAAACCGCAATATAATCCGTGTAATAAAACCGCTAATTTAACTTGGACACCTTACGAAGAAAATTATATTCCGGTAAAGAATTACAAAGTATATACTTCTGTAAATGGAGCACCTTATGTGTTTTTAGCAGATGTAAGTAGTTTAACGTATTTGCACCAAAATTTAATTCCGTTTGCTACTTATAAATATTTGATAAGAGCAGTTGATGCAACTTCGGGTAACACGTTTTCATCATCTAATAGAAAAACAATTACAGCTTATGTGCCACCTACACCTAGTTTTGTGTATATAAAATCAGTGAGCGTTAATTTATTAAATAGTGTAGATGTAACTTATGCTATTGATACAACTCAACCATACACTGGAATTAAAGTTTTAAAATCAGTTGATAATGGAGTTACTTATTCATATTACAAAACCTTAGGTGTTGGAACAAGAAGCATACAAACATTTAATGATGCAGAAGTTTCTCCAACCGAAAAAAACTATTATTACCAGTTAATTGTGTTAGATAGTTGTGGTAATGATGGAGCACTTAGTTATCAATCGAAAACCATTAAACTTAAAGTTGCAAATAATAACGAAAGTATTTATTCGAATTACTTAACATGGGATGATTATACCTCGTGGCTTGGAACAGTAGATTCCTATAACATTTACAGAGCCATTAATGGAACTTTTGATTCAGCACCTTTTGTTAATGTAAATAGTGCTACAAAAAATTACATTGATAATGTGGAGGATTTTGTTCGCGACCAAGGTAAAATCACTTACTATGTTGAGGCCGTTGAAGGATTAGGTAATATACATGGTTATACTGATAAGGCAACCTCGAATAAGGCAGATGCTTATGTTGAAGCGCAAGTATTTGTACCTAATGCATTTTTTCCGCGTGGCGAAAATAAAGTTTGGTTACCAGCAACGCAGTATGTAGAAAAAATAGATTACAAAGTAACTGTATTTAGCCGTTGGGGGCAAAAGGTTTTTGAAACAACCAGTGATACACAAGGATGGGATGGACAAGGCGTTACGGATGATGTATTTGTGTATTTAATAGAGTATAAAAATGCTCGTGGCGAATTTATTCAGTTAAATGGTCACGTTACGTTATTGCGATAATTCTTAGCATTTCTTTTTTAATAAGTTTCTGTTTTAATTAGTTTAATAATTGTATTCTCTTGTATTTTTAGAGTTATATCATTATGCGCATACTCATTTGTATCATATTTATTTTTTTAGGAAGAGAGTATTTTTCTCAAACTAAAAAAAATGAACCACAATTAACACGTGTGTTATTTGTTTTTGATGCTAGTAAAAGTATGAAAACAAAACACGGCAATAAAACTCGCCTAGTTGGAGCAAAGGAATTATTTTATAACTTTTTAGATAGTTTAAGTAAGCAAAAAAATATGCAGTTTGCATTGCGTATGTATGGCCACACGGTTGCTTATCCTCCAGGAGATTGTAAGGATTCGAAGCTTGTAGTGCCATTTAGTAAAAATAATATTGCACAGATTAAAGCGAAAGTTGCCGAAGCTAAACCAACAGGTATTACGCCGATTGAACATTCGTTAACTGAATCGGCAAATGATTTTCCGGATACGAAAGCCGTAAATATGATTATTTTAATAACGGATGGCATTGAGGAATGTGGCGGTGATCCTTGTGCTGCAAGACAAAAATTAGTTGAGAAAGGTATAGTGTTCAAGCCTTTTATTATTGGTATAGGTTTATCTCCAGCGCAAATTAAAACTTTTGAGTGTGTAGGCGATTACTATAATTTTGATGATACTAAAACCTTGAGTAATATTCAGGAAATTATTACTAGGCAAAAATTAAATAAAACATCGGCACAAGTTAATTTGTTAGATAGTAAACAACTGCCTACAGAAACAAATGTGAATATGACATTTTATAATGCGAAGACAGGTAACTATCATTATAATTACATTCATACTTTAAATAAAAAAGGAAACCCAGATACCTTATATCTTGATGATTTACCAACCTATAAAGTTGTTGCGCATACCATACCTCCAACTGAAAGTAAAGAAGTTAAGCTAACACAAGGAAAGCACACCATTATTGCTATTGATGCACCGCAAGGGTATGTGGAATTAAAGCGACCACAAGGAGTTTATAATTTTAACGAAAAAGTAAAAGCGATTGTTAGGCAATCAAATAAAACTATGAAAACGCTTACAGTGCATCAAATGAATAGCACAGAAAAATACATTATAGGCAATTATGATTTTGAGATATTAACATTACCTCGCACGTATATTAATGCAGTTACAGTAACGCAATCTCAAACTAAAGTATTAGAAATACCTAATGCAGGAATGCTTATTGTAAAGTCGTTAGATAATGGTGATGGTTGTGTTGTTAAGGATAATCAAAAGTTAGATTGGGTTTGTAATTTAAATGGGACCACTAATCAAACTTATTATTTACAACCTGGTAATTACCGAATTGAGTGGCGAGCTAAAACCTTAAAAGGTTCTATTTATACCATTGAAAAAAAGTTTACGATTAAACCAGATTTAGAAACTAAAGTAGAATTGTATAGGTGATTTTTTAGTGTAATATTTTAAAAATTAATTCTTTCATTAATTCTCCGTTTTTTACGCCACTGTTGTCAACTCCTTTAGTTTTCAAATCGTATTCTTTTAAGTATCCAAAAATAGATTTTAATTTAGCCGTGCCATAATTTTGAGCGGCTTTCACGTAACCATCTACAAAGAAAGGGTTAACTCCTAAGGTTTGCGCTACTGCAAATTTAGATTTATCGGGCGCAAAATGATACACCAATATTTTTGAAAAGTAGCCATACAAGGAACTAAGAGTCATTACAGATGGATGCTCTTTTTCGTTTGCAGAAAAATAATTGATAATACGATTAGCTTTTAATACATCCTTTTTAGCTAATGCATCTTGTAATTCAAATACATTAAATTCTTTACTAATACCAATATTATCTTGTACTAATTCAGGTGTTATTTCATCGCCATCTTTTATGTTGATAATTAGTTTATCAATTTCATTGGTGATTTTTGACAAATCATTACCTAAAAATTCTGCTAATAAAAATGAAGCTTTAGGGCCAATTTTATATTTTTTATCAGTTACGTATGTGGTTATCCATTCAGGTAATTGATTATCGTATAGTTTTTTTGTCTCTAAAAAAACGTGATTTTTTTGTAAAGATTTGTATACAGAGCTTCGTTTATCGAGGGTTTTGTATTTATAACAAAATACTAAAATGGTAGATGCTTGTGGATGCTGTAAATAATTAGTTAACACATTACTTGACGCGCTAGATGATTTTTTAGAACTAGATTCACCATCGTCATCATCCGAAGAACCTGAGCTTTTACCAAGTTCTTTTAAATTTTGAGCCTCTTTAACGATAATGACTTGGTATTCGCTCATCATCGGAAAGCGTTTAGCTGCAGATATAATGGTATTCATATCCGCTTCTTTACCGTATAATATAGTTTGATTAAACTCTTGTTCATTTTCGTCGAGAACATTTTTTTCAATGTAATCGCTCACGATATCAATATAATAAGCTTCTTCGCCACTTAAAAAATAAATGGGTTTAAAGACGCGTCGTTTTAAATCGGTTAATATTTGTGTTACTTCTTTCATCAATAATTTTATTTTTTAAAAAAGAAATAAACGGCTCCAAATAAACACAAGAAACCAATGAGGTGATTCCATTTTAGAGTTTCTGTTTTAAACACTAATAACGTAAATATGATAAACACACTAATAGAAACAACTTCTTGTATTATTTTTAATTGAAACATATTAAAAGGGCCTCCATTGATATTACTGCCTATTTTATTAGCAGGCACCATTAAGCTATATTCTAATAAGGCAATTCCCCAACTAATAGCTATAGCAGCAATCATTCCTACATTTTTAAATTTTAAATGACCATACCATGCAATGGTCATAAAGGTATTAGAGGCCAGTAATAATAATATGGTTTGTAGTGCTTTGGGCATTTGATTATTTATTTTTTTCTATTAATTTTTCTAAAATATCAATAGCAGAAATACTAATAATAGTTCCTGGACCAAATACACCTGATACGCCAGCTTTATATAAAAAATCATAATCTTGTTGAGGAATAACTCCGCCAGCAATCACCATAATATCTTCTCTGCCGTATTTTTTCAATTCATCAATTACTTGTGGAATCAGTGTTTTATGACCAGCGGCTAAAGATGATACACCTAATACATGCACATCATTTTCAACAGCTTGTTTGGCAGCCTCGGCAGGAGTTTGAAATAAAGGGCCAATATCGACGTCAAAGCCCATATCTGCAAAACTGGTAGAAATAACTTTCGCTCCTCTATCGTGGCCATCTTGTCCCATTTTTGCAATCATAATACGAGGTCTTCGACCATCTATTTCTGCAAATTTATCGGCTAATTCTTTAGCTTTTAAAAAGTGTTTATCCATACTAATTTCTTTACTGTACACGCCTGCAATACTTCGGATGTTTGCTTTGTAGCGACCAAATACAATTTCTAATGCAGACGATATTTCTCCTAAGCTACAACGAACACGAGCGGCATTAATTGCTAATTCCAACAAGTTACCTTTTCCTGTTTTTGCAGATTCGGTTAAAGCATTTAATGCAGCTTCAACTTCTTTAGGATTACGCTCTGATTTTAATTTTGCTAAACGTTCTAATTGTTGCGTTCTAACTTTTGCATTATCAACATCTAAAATTTCAATGTGTGTTTTTTCATCCGTTTGGTATAAGTTAACGCCAACAATAATATCTTTTCCTCCATCAATACGCGCTTGCTTACGAGCCGCGGCTTCTTCAATACGCATCTTAGGAATTCCTGTTTCAATGGCTTTTGCCATTCCACCAAGCTTCTCCACTTCTTCAATTAATTCCCAAGCTTTGT
>JAYSTR010000149.1:0-9030 GCA_043719555.1 Bacteroidota bacterium
TAATAATGAATCACTGTAATTCATTTGCCCGTGAACAATAGTGTTAAGGAGCAGTAGTGTCCATATTATTAAGATTCTCATCACTTTAAACATACTTAAAAAAAACAAATAATCAAAAAACATAAAACTCACTAATTTTATTAAGTTTGTATTCGTTAAAAATTATGGAAAAAAGAGTTAGATTACGTTTTGCACCAAGTCCAACTGGTGGCTTACACATGGGTGGTGTGCGCACTGCTTTATTTAGTTATTTATTTGCAAAAAAACATGGTGGTGATTTTGTATTACGTATTGAAGATACGGATCAAACACGTTATGTAAAAGGCGCCGAAGAATATATTATCAATGCCCTTAAATGGTGTGGTATTGAGCCAAACGAAGGTGTTGGTTTTGGAGATGGTCCTTATGCACCATACCGTCAAAGCGAGCGCAAGGAGTTAGGTATTTATAAAAAATACTCTGATAAATTAATTGCATCTGGGCACGCTTATATAGCTTTTGATACTTCAGAAGAGTTAGATGAAATGCGTAAACGTTTAGAAGCTGCTAAAGTGGTAGCTCCTCAATACAATGCTGTTACGCGCCAAAATATGCGTAACTCTTTAACCTTATCTGAAGAAGAAGTTGTTAAATTGATGGAAGCTGGAACGCCTTATGTAGTGCGCTTAAAAGTGCCGCGTAATGAGGATATTCGTTTTCATGATATTATTCGCGGTTGGGTTACAGTTAACTCAAGTCAGGTTGATGATAAGGTATTATTAAAATCAGATGGTATGCCAACGTACCATTTAGCGCATATTGTAGATGATATTGAAATGAAAATTTCTCACGCTGTGCGTGGCGAAGAGTGGTTGCCAAGCGCACCATCACATATTTTAATTTATCGTTATTTAGGATTAGAAGCAGATATGCCTCAATTAGCCCATTTGCCATTAATTTTAAAACCTGATGGAAATGGTAAATTATCTAAACGTGATAAATCGGGCTTACCTATGTTTCCTATTAACTGGCACGATGAGCGCACAGGCGAAAGTTATATAGGTTACCGTGAATCAGGATTTTCATCGGATGCATTTATGAATATGTTAGCTTTGTTAGGCTGGAATCCAGGCGACAATCGCGAAATATTATCTCGTCAAGAGCAAATAGAATTGTTTTCGTTTGAACGTGTTAATAAATCGGGCGCTAAATTCGATCCCGAAAAAACGAAGTGGTTTAATCAACAATATTTGCGTATGCAAACAGATGCGCAATTAGCTGATTTAGTCGCACCTTTATTGGAAGAAAAAGGCATCAAAAAAGATAAAGCATTTGTTACGGAATTTTGCCGATTAATAAAAGAGAAAGCACATTTTGTGACCGAGTTTTATGATTTAGGTTCTTATTTTTTTGTAGCACCAACAAGCTACGACGAAAAAGTAATGGCAAAAAAATGGAACGAAAATTCTAAAGGAACTTATACCAAATTAACTGAAAAATTAACGGCGTTAGATAGCTGGACTATTACATCTATACACGATTTATTTGCAGCTGTTGAGCCAGAGCTAGGTAAAATAGATATGCAATTAGTACGTGTATTAACTACTGGTGTGGCTGGTGGTGCTCAGTTATTTGATATGTTAGCGTTGATTGGTAAAGACGAAACAATAACTCGATTAAATACAGCTTTAAGTAAATTAAATTAATAGTTATGAATTCCTCTAACATACTTGGCTTACGTACAACAATTTACAGAGTAGGTAATATAGATAATGCCAAAGAATGGTACAGTAGGGCATTTGGAGTAAAACCTTATTTTGATGAACCTTTTTATGTTGGTTTTAATATTGGTGGTTATGAGTTAGGACTTCAGCCCGAAGAACAAAAAGGTGTTGAAAAAGGCGAAAGTGTTTTATCGTATTGGGGAGTTAATAATGTAGAGGAAGTATTTAGCCACTTATTGGAATTAGGAGCTACAGAACACGAACCACCACAAAATGTTGGTGGAGAAATTGTTGTTGCTACAGTAAAAGATCCGTGGGAAAATATTATTGGTTTTATTTATAATCCCGAGTTTAAACTGAGTTAGTAAATGGAATTATACTCCGACGAATATTTTATGAACGAAGCATTA
Organism: Bacteroidota bacterium; assembly: GCA_043719555.1. GTDB lineage: Bacteria > Bacteroidota > Bacteroidia > B-17B0 > Aurantibacillaceae > UBA4416. The sequence goes on from JAYSTR010000149.1 coordinate 2,114, forward strand.
AAAGAAGCTCAAAAAGCTTTTGATGCTGATGAGGTTCCTGTTGGTGCTGTGATTGTAGCTAACAATAAAATAATTGCACGAGCACATAATTATACCGAACGATTAAATGATGTGACAGCTCACGCCGAAATGCAAGCTATTACATCAGCCGCTAATGCTATAGGCGGTAAATATTTAAGCGATTGTACCTTGTATGTAACCCTAGAGCCTTGTGTTATGTGCGCAGGAGCTTTGCATTGGAGTCATATCACTAAAATTGTATATGGTGCAAGCGATAGTAAAAAAGGCTATTCAAAAATTAATCAAGTAGTATTGCATCCCAAAACGGTTGTTGTTAAAGGGATTTTAGAAGATGCTTGTAGTAAATTATTAACTGATTTTTTTCAGGCAAAAAGAAAATAATATGAATTTAGATTTAAAAAATAAGCAAGCTATCGTTTGCGGTAGTACTCAAGGCATAGGAAAAGCAATCGCTTTAGAGTTAGCAAATTTAGGCGCTAGTGTAACATTAGTTGCTCGTAACGAAGAAGCTTTAAAAACAACGAAGCAAGAGTTAAGCACGGCTAACGGGCAATTACATTCGTATTTGTGTGTTGATTTTAGTAAGCCTAACGAATTAAAATCCATCGTAGAAGCTTACTTGCAACGTCAGCCAGGTGTACATATTTTAGTTAATAATACAGGCGGTCCGCCATCAGGACCTATTGCGAATGCTAAGCCAGATGAGTTTTTGTCGGCTTTTAATAATCATTTAATTTGCAATCATATTTTAGCACAGGCTTGTGTTGAGCACATGAAAAATGCGAAGTATGGTCGTATTATCAATATCATTTCTACCTCTGTAAAACAACCATTAGCAAACTTAGGTGTATCAAATACCATCCGTGCTGCGGTGGCTAACTGGAGTAAAACCTTAGCAAGCGAATTGGGTAAATTTAATATTACTGTTAATAATGTATTGCCTGGAGCCACAGCTACTGGTCGTTTACAAACGATAATCGAAAATAAAGCCACAAAAACAGGTCACGATTTAGGTGATGTAACCAACGAAATGCTTTCGGAAATACCGATGGCTCGTTTTGCCGAACCAAGCGAAATTGCTAATGCAGTGGCATTTTTAGCATCTCCTGCTGCATCATACATTAATGGGATTAATTTACCTGTTGATGGCGGTAGAACTGGTTGCTTGTAATTAACTTTGCATTGTTTTAATTAAAAAATAAAATCATTAAATTTGAATATCATATCTTAATTAAAGATTATCAAATGAAAGCTATTGCTATAAAAAAAGAAATGCATCACGCTATTGATGTGATTGAGGATAAAGATTTTTTAAAGGCTATATATGTTTTATTAAATGATAAGTCGAAAGAATATGATTTTGATTTAACTGATGAGGATAAAACAGATTTAGACAATTTAAAAAAACAAAATAAGGCTGGTAAGTTAAAATCAGTAACCTTAGCACAAATTAGAAAAAATGCGCACAGCAAGAGTAGACAATGAAATATAGTTTAGATGTAAAATCATCAGCAGAAATAGGAGTTTTAAAGGCTTTTGATTATTACGAAGACAAACAAAAAGGTTTAGGCGACCGTTTTTTAGATTATTGGGAAACGCATCTTGATATGATACTACAAGAGCCATTAATGTTTCAGGTAAAATATAAAGATTTTAGACAAGCATTAATAAAACCTTATCCCTATCATATTATTTACGAAGTGGAAGGTAATATAATTACAGTATATAAGGTAATTTACGCTGGCAGAAGACCTAGTAAGCGTTTTAAGAAAAAATAATGTTATAATTGTTTAAATAATTTTCATTCACAACATTGGTATTGGTGCGGTAGGTTTTGACGAAATGGTGTGAAATCCTAGTTTTTCAGGAGGAAAAGCGAAGATTTGTGTGATGAAAAATGGATTTGGCGTTTCGTCTTGGCTTTTTTGTTACTTTTTTTTGTCAAGAAAAAAAGTAAACTTATAAAAAGACTTTTTGAGTGAAGGCTAATTAACTTTGCATTGTTTTTAACTCCTTGTTTTAGGGGCTAATATCGCTTAAAAACTTCCTGTAAAATACTATATTTGTTATTTATTAATTACAGTATTTTATAGTATTATGAAGATTATTATACCAATGGCGGGCAAAGGAAAGCGTATGCGTCCGCACACTCTTACAGTTCCTAAACCATTAATTAATGTTGCGGGTAAGCCAATAGTACAGCGTTTAGTTGAAGATATTACCAAAGTTTGTGGCGAAAAAGTAGATGAAATCGCCTTTATCATTGGGCCAGATTTTGGAAAAGAAGTTGAAGAAAATTTAGTTAAAATTGCTGAGTCTCAAGGAGCAAAAGGAACTATTTGTTACCAAGATAAAGCTTTAGGAACAGCACACGCTATCATGTGTGCAAAAGATAGCATCACTGGTAAAACGGTTGTTGCGTTTGCTGACACTTTATTTAAAGCTGATTTTGTAATGGACACCAATCAAGAAGGTGTTATTTGGGTACAAGGTATCGAGGATCCTCGTCAGTTTGGTGTTGTAAAAGTGAACGAAGCTGGTGTTATTACTGATTTTGTTGAGAAGCCTGAAACTTTTGTGAGTAATTTGGCTATTATTGGTATCTACTATTTTAAAGATGGCGATAATCTTAAAAAAGAATTACAATATTTATTAGATAATAATATTACTGAAAAAGGAGAATTTCAATTAACCAATGCTTTGGAAAATATGAAGCAAAAAGGCATCGCCTTTACTCCGGGTAAAGTTACTGAGTGGTTAGATTGCGGAAACAAAGATGCAACTGTGTATACTAACCAACGCGTACTAGAATTTGATAAAGGTAAACCAACTTTAAAAGGAAAAAATATTATTTCTGAAAATAGTGTAGTGATTGAGCCTTGCTTTATTGGCGATAACGTGGTGATTAAAAATTCTATTGTTGGCCCACACGTATCAATTGGCGCAGGTTGCGTGGTTAACGATAGCGTTTTAAAAAACAACATCATTCAGGCAAATACTAAATTATCAAACATAGTGGTTGCTAATAGTATGATTGGCGAAGGTGCTGAAGTTAAAGGCAAAGCGTTGGATTTAAGTATGAGTGATTATACAACTATTAATTTATAAGAACCATATTGTTTTCCTCCTTATTAAGGAGATGCCCTTTAGGGCGGAGGATGTAATTTGAAATACACAAACAAAATAATTTTTTCTTTACTGCTAAGCATAGCGGTTATTGTATCGTCGTGTAAATCAAATAAAACGGCAACTGGTAAAACTTCTAAATCAACTTCGGCTAATAAAGGTTTGTCTGATCAGGATCAAGCTAAGTTTGCTTTTTATTTTGTGGAAGGTTGTAAAGCCCGAATGAAAAGCGATGTGGAAGTTGCAGAAGGTTTATTTAAGCAGTGTTTTAAACTCGATCCAAATTCTGCAGCTGTAAAATACGAACTTGGTAATATTTACCGTTTTAATGGGATGTATGATAATGCCTTGATTTTTGCGAAAGGCTGCGCTTATCAGGAGCCAAAAAATGAGTGGTATCAATTATTATTAATTGAATGTTTGCATAATAAATTGCAATACAATCAAGCAGTAGAAGTGTACCAGCGTTTGATTAAAAATCATCCTCAGCGTCCCGATTTTTACGAAGGTTTAGCTGGCGAATATATGTATGCTGGTAACTACGAAAAATCATTTAAAACATTTGATGATTTAGAAAAAAAGTTCGGCCAAAATGAAACCTTTTCTCTTAATAAAATTAAACTACTTAAGCAGCTAAAAAAAACAACGGAAACTGAAGCTGAATTAAAAAAGTTAATTCAATCTGACCCTAAGGAAGCTCGCTATTACACCTATTTAGCAGAATTTTATCAAGATAATAATCAAAATCAAAAAGCTGTTGATACTTATAAAGAAGCTTTAAAGTTAGATGCAAATAATCCTATGGTGCATTTAGCGTTGGCTGAGTATTATAAATCTCAGGGTGATAAAGAAAGTTTTTTCTCGGAAATTAAAATCGCATTTTCTAATCCTGATTTAGAAAGCGATGCTAAGCTGAAAATTTTGATTTCGTATTTTCAGTTAACACAAAATAGTCCTGAGTATTTGCCACAAGCGTATGAGTTATGTGATTTGATGATCAAGACACATCCTACAACGGCAGATACTCATAGTATTTATGGCGATTTTTTATATCGTGATAAAAAAACGAAAGAAGCACACGAAGAATATTTACTAGCTATTAAATTTGATAAAAGTACATTCTCTGTTTGGAATCAATTAATGTTTTGTGAGGCTGAGTTAATGGATTACAAAGCGTTAGATATGCATAGCTCTGAAGCGATTGAATTGTTTCCGAGTCAGTCATCACCGTATTACTTTAATGGCTTATCAAACATTCAATTAAAAAATTATACGAAAGCTGCGCAATCGTTAAACGATGGAATTGAATTTGTGTATAATAACAATCAATTACTGGTTGAGTTTTATACCTATTTAGGTGATGTGTATAATGCGCAAAAAGATTATGAAAAATCGGATAAAGCTTTTGAAAATGGGTTAAAGGTGGATCCAGATAATACATTGATATTGAATAACTATGCTTACTATTTATCTTTAAGAAAATCGAATTTAGAAAAAGCAGAAAAATTTTCGAAACGAAGTAACGAATTATCACCTAACAATCGATCGTATATTGATACCTACGGATGGATTTTATATCAATTAGGAAAGTACAAAGAGTCAGAAGAATGGCTATTGCGTGCTGTGAAAATGGGAGCTAAAAGTTCTATATCAGAGCATTATGGCGATGTATTATTTAAATTAAATAAAACAACAGAAGCTATTGAGTATTGGAAAGAAGCGAAATCGAGTGGAGGTGGCTCTGATTTATTGGATAAAAAAATTACGGACAAAAAATTATATGAGTAATAAAGGATTACATATAGTTTTTATTTTTTGTTTTGTTCTTTTTTTCGGAGGAGCGATTTCGTCGTGTAAAAGCAAAAAAAAATTACAGCAAACACCTAATCCTATCGTATTGCCAATGGATACCTTGCTAGGTAAATGCCATTTGCAATTTAAAACCTCCAAAGCCTTATCAAAACACATTAAAGAAAACGAATTAAATTATAACTGGTTTAGTTCAAAAGCCGATGTTGAGGTGGTGATTGATGGCGAAGATCATAATTTAGATATTAGAGCTAGAATAAGAAAAGACAGTGCAATTTGGATTTCGATACAAGCTGTTGGATTGCTTGATATTGCCAAATTATTAATTACACGCGATTCGGTTAAAATGGTGGTGTACGTTAAGAAACAATATTTTAAAGGCGATTTTAATTACATCAATCAGTTACTAAATGCCGATTTAGATTTTGATATGATACAAGCGGCGTTGGTTGGAAATAGTGCCGATTTTGATGATGATGATAAAAAAATGAAACCTATTATTGATAGAGAAAATTGTCATTATTTGTTGAGTACTGTCCGTAAACGTAAACTAAGACGTATTACTTCTGGCCAGGATTCTTTAAAACATTCCTTACAAACAATGACCTTGAATTCGGATAACTACAAGATTATTAATAATGATTTTGAGGATGCAACCACTAATCGTAGTTTTCATGCACAGTACAGTAATTTTGTAACTTCCGATTCTGTTTTTGCACCACACGATGTTAATATTGAGATACGTGCAGAGAAGAAAGTGAGCCTTAAAATTAAGTATGTTCGTATGGAAATAAATGTACCTCAAAAAATCACATTGAATATTCCAAAAAGCTATGACCCAATTCCAGTTAATAAAGAAAAACCTTAGTAAGATACTTTGTCTTATAGTTTTTTGTGTTGGAATATCTGGCATAGCTGTAGCTCAAAAAAAAGATCAGACTAATCAGAAAGATTTATTAAATAAAAAAAATAAATTAAATGATGATATCAAGCAACTTAACTCGCAATTAAGCCAAACGAAGGCGAATAAAAAATCGCAAATTAATAACATCGTTGTTATTAATACTAAAATTAAAGTGCGCGAAGAATTGATAGGCACTATAAATGATGAATTAGCGCAAATTAACCGCCGCATTAAACGAAATGTAGAAGAGGTAAATACCTTAAAATTAGGGTTGGATAAATTAAAAGGCGAATATGCCAAGATGATTTATTTTGCACAACGTAATCAGGATTCGTACACCAAATTAATGTTTTTGTTTTCGTCAGGTAATTTTAATCAGGCGTATATGCGTATTAAATATTTTCAGCAATACACGGCCTTTCGTAAAAAACAAGCGTTAGAAATTACAGCGACTCAATTAGTATTGAATGGTAAACTAAAAGAATTGGAAGCGCAACGACACGAAAAAAATGTATTGCTTGGTAATGAGAAAGAAGAAAAAGTTCAGCTCGATTCGGAAAAGCAACAACAAGAAATTGTGTTAACTGAATTACAACAACAGGAAAAAGAATTAAAACAAGAGTTAGAACAAAAGAAACGCGATGCTGAAAATTTACAGTTAGCTATCAGAAAATTAATTGAAGCAGAGATAAGACGTAAAGCAGAAGAATCGGCTAAATTAACGGCTGAAAAAACGGCCAAGGCCGAAAAGATTGCAAAAGCAAAAGCTGAAAAAAATAAAACAAAAAGTAAAACAAAAACCGATACTAAAACAGATGTTGTAAAAACGCCAGAAGTAAAAGCAGTTGCACCTGTGTTAACAGAAGAAGCAGAAGCTGTAGGCGCTGATTTTGCAACGAGTAGAGGAAAATTACCTTGGCCGGTAACTAAAGGTGTTATATGCCAGCCTTATGGCGAATATGAGCACCCTGCCATTAAAGGCTTTATGATGAATAACAACGGCGTTGAAATATGCGCTAATAAAGGCACACAAGCACGTTCTGTTTTTGAGGGAGAA
>JAYSTR010000150.1:0-3563 GCA_043719555.1 Bacteroidota bacterium
ACCTTGGAGTTTATTTATGGAACACCAGACCAATTAATTAAAGGGTTAAATATTGTTATTAGCACATTAAAAAAAGGCGAAACTTCAAAAATTATAGTACCTTCGCGCTTGGCTTTTGGCGAGCAAGGCAGTAGTAATGGAAACGTTCCTCCTTACACACCAATCGTATATAAAATAAAAATTATAGATATAAAATAACAAACAAAAAACAATGAACAAAATTTCAATCATCGTTGGTTCTGCATTAGTTGCAGGACTTTTTTCTTGTAACAAATCAGAGTTTGAAGGTTACACAACAGCTGAAAATGGCTTGCATTACAAATTTATGAATCATGATGAGGCTGGTGTAAAACCAACTGAAGGTGATGGAGTAGGATTTAAATATATTTTTAAATTAAAATCAAACGATTCAACGTTGGTTAACTCTGCGTTAGTTAGCCAAGATGGAACTGGTATTACTCGTTTTGTATTACCAAAATCATCGTTTAAAGGAAGTATCGAAGATGCTTTAATGATGATGGCAAAAGGAGATAGCGCATCGTTTGTAATTAATGCTGATTCGTTTTTCTTGAAAACAAACAATATGAAAGAGCTTCCTAAATTTGTGAAGCCTCACGATCATATTCAGGTTGACATTAAATTAGTTGAAGTAAAAACTAAAAAAGAATTAGAAGAAAATCAAAAACAACAACAAGCGGAAATGGCTGCTAAAGCTGGCGAAGAAAAACCAAAATTAGATGCTTATTTAGTTTCAAATAATATTACAACAGCTCCAACAGCGAGTGGTTTAATTTTTATCGAAACTCAAAAAGGTAAAGGTGCTCATCCAGCTGCTACTGATGTTGTTAAAGTTCATTACACAGGTACTTTATTAGATGGAACTAAATTTGACAGTTCTTTAGACAGAGGACAACCAACTGAGTTCCCTTTAAATCAAGTTGTACCTGCTTGGACAGAAGGTATTCAGTTAATGACTAAAGGAAGTAAAGCAAAATTAATTTGCCCATCAAGTATTGCTTATGGTGCTCAAGGTGGCGGACCAATTCCTCCATTTTCATCATTAGTATTTGAAGTTGAGTTAATTGATTTTAAAGCTGGCGAGCCAGCTCAAGCTCCACAAATGGAACAAGCTCACTAATTTTTAATAAAACAAAAAAATGAAAAAAGTAATTTTAGCATCGTTATTAGCTTTGATATCATTTGGAATGGTAGCAGGAAATGATAAACCTAAAAAACATAAAAAAGCAAAACTTAGTAAAATGGATAAAGAATTTTTAAAGAAACAAGAAGATGGTATGTATGCCAAATTCGAAACATCAAAAGGTGATATCTATACGGTATTAGAGTTTAAAAAAACACCTATGACGGTTGCAAACTTTGTAGCCTTAGCAGAAGGTTCTATGAAAAACACAGCAAAAGCTGAAGGTGTGCCATATTATGATGGATTAAAATTTCACCGTGTTATTCCTAACTTTATGATACAAGGTGGTTGTCCATTAGGAACAGGCACTGGAGATCCAGGTTACAAATTTCCTGATGAAATTGATGCGTCATTAAAACATACTGGTCCTGGTATTTTATCAATGGCAAATGCTGGTCCTGGCACAAATGGTTCTCAGTTTTTTATTACACACGTGAAAACGGATTGGTTAGATGGAAAACACACTGTATTTGGTCACGTTATTGAAGGTCAAAAAGTTGTTGATTCTATTAAAGCAAACGATGTTTTAAATAAATTAGTGATTTTACGCAAAGGTAAAGAAGCTGAAGCTTTTAATGCACCAGTTGCATTTGAAACTGAAAAAGCTGGTTTATCAGCTAAACAAGAAGCGAAAGCAAAGGCAGAAAAAGAGGCTATGGATAAAACGTTAAACGAAACGTACGGTAGTGCAAAAACAACTGCTAGTGGTTTACGTTACATTACTCAAGTTGAAGGAACAGGAAAAGCTCCAGTTGCAACTGATCAAGTAACAGTACATTATACTGGTACATTATTAAATGGTAATAAATTTGATAGCTCAGTTGATAGAGGACAACCTGCTACATTTCCTTTAAATCAAGTAATTAAAGGTTGGACAGAAGGGTTACAATTAATGAAAGAAGGTGGAAAAACTAAATTTATTATTCCATCTGAATTAGGTTATGGTGCACAAGGTGCTGGTGGAGTTATTCCTCCAAACTCATGGTTAATTTTTGATGTAGAATTAATTAAAGTAAACTAATTAGTTACTTCATAATAAAATAAAAAAGCTGCTTCTAAATTAGAAGCAGCTTTTTTATTTTAGATAGTTCTCGACTATACTCGAACTAACAAAAGTTTTATATTAAACAACCATAGCTGTTTTACTCACATTTCTGTATAGAAAAGACGTATAAATATGACGGCGGGCAAATCTTCCTTGAGAATCTGCGTTGACAAATTTTACATAAGTGTTTTCTGGTACACCAAAATATTCGTAACCACTTCCATCCTGAAAGTCGATACGTAAACGTTTGTTATTATAGGTAATATCTGCAATACCAGAATTAGTTGTGGTGTTATTGTAACCATCTAAGGTAGACTCTGTTGTTTCAGCAGCAATGCTTACTAAAAAGTGATAAGCTTCAATAATACGTTTGCTTTTTTCTTCAACTTCTAGTTTTAACTCTTCATTATCCTGTATTTTATCAGGATGATATTCTTTCATAAAATTACGGTACACACTTTTTAATTCGGCAAGTGTAACGGTTTTCTCAACTCCTAAAAGCTTTCTGTATTCAATAATTTTGCGCATTTCAATAATTTTTACGCAAAGGTAGGCTTATTATCGTTGCAAAATTATTTTTTTAGACGAGTTCATTGTTTCATTCCTAATATTAATGAAATAGACTCCATTATCGTAATCAGACATACTGATAGTTACTTTATTAACGTTGGATGTTTCTTTGATTAAAAGTGGTTTCCCTAACATATCACAAACAGAAATTTGTGTATTTTGAGCATTTGGTAAAAAAACAGAAACGATATCATATGTTGGATTAGGGAATAAACGAAAATCATTCAAGTGTTTTTCATCAATTGCTGTTGCCGTGTTGCAAGAAAGAAAAGCTTTCCAACCACTTTCCGTTACGCCTTCATCAGCTAAAAACTCAAAAGTTAAAACGCCACCGGCGTTAGTTGCAGTAACAATGTTTGGTGAATTTGTGCCACAATATTGCCCAATTAAAGGTGATGATGTATTTGGTCCGTCAAAAATATTTAAATAATCATATCCACAATTTGGTTCGTCTTCTAAGCTAAATTCTAAAAAGTTGGCTGTTATTTTATTACCAGGAGTTAAAGGAGTAATTGTTTTCACAAAATAGGTTGAGTTACTATAATTAGAAGTTACACCTGGGTCAAAAAATATAGCATCGCAAACGTTTTCGTTATTATTGTTCATTGGAATCACAACACCAACGATGAATTTTTTAATAATAAAGTTTGAGTAGGTGCCATCATCCAACATAAACTTTAGTTCTATTTCGGAACCAATTAGAGTATTTGGAGCAACACTGATATTAAAATTAGTTGTAAACGTTTG
>JAYSTR010000016.1:0-5918 GCA_043719555.1 Bacteroidota bacterium
CTTAGTTAACATCATTACTAAAACAAGTTGCTAATTTTCGATGCAAACATCCCGTCGCGAAGCAACGAAGCTACGGGGTTTACAATGATTGCTTTGTCTTAGACTAAGCAGCCATAGCGTAAGAATTCTCTTCGCCAAATAAAAGTTTGAAGGTTAAGTTTAAGGTGCCATATCTACAACGCACCACCTGCTTACTCATCAACTGCGCTCGCTGTCAAAACCAGTCGGACCCATACTATAAAGAACTGCGGTAAAGATACACTTATTTAAAGTTCAAATGGAGTTTTTAATTATATTTAAGAAAAAATACTATGAAAAAAATATTCCTATTCATTTTTGTTAACGTATCTGTTTTTTCTTTTTCACAAACTGTAAAATCAAAACTTCTAAAATTAAAATATACAACGCCCGAAAATTGGACAGCTACTGAGTTTGGAGGAAAATTAAATTGGGACGAAAGTGGAAATGCTATGTGTCGTTGCTCTGGTATTGCTTTTAGTAAGCCTCATAAAAATGGCAAATATAATGTGGTAGTGTATGCTGTTCCTAAAGGAGGATTAGATTCTACTAAACGTGAATTTGTAGGCTCATTACATTTTATAAATGTTGAGAAAGTTGAAAAAACTACCAACAAAAATTTCTCTTTCGAAAAACGCATCTCAAACTTTTTTGATGTTAAAACAAAAAGCTCTTCCTACAATTGCATCCGATTTATTTCAAAACCAACTGAAGGTCACTTCTATATTATTTACGTTTGGCAAGAAAACAAGGATCTGCTGAATTCAACATCAGAAAGAGAGTTAACGGAAATAGTCAATTCTATAGAACCTCTTTAGTCCATTAAAAATAGATTATATCGATTTTATTTCTATTATTTTTATAGAGCTTTGTTTGTTTGTCTTATACATTAATACGGTTAGTTATAGCCAAATAAATTAAACTCTTATATTTGCAGCATAATCAAAATTGTAATTAACAACCTTATTTATAGCACTATGGCGAAATTTAAAATTGGTGTCCTACGAGAAGAAAAATCTCCACCCGATAAACGTGTTCCCTTAACTCCCTTAATTTGTACAGAGTTATTACGTAAATACCCAAATTTAGAAATCGTTATTCAACCAAGTAAAATACGGTGCTATACAGATGAGGAATACTTAGCCTTCGGACTAACTTTGCAAGAAGATTTGTCAGATTGCGATGTGTTAATGGGCGTGAAAGAAGTTCCTAAAGAAAATTTAATTCCGAATAAAAAATATTTTTTCTTTTCTCATACAATCAAAAAACAAGCGCATAACATTAAATTGATGCATACCTTGATTGAGAAAAAAATACAAATGATAGATTATGAAACCTTAACAGATAAAAACCACAATCGTATTATTGGATTTGGTCGTTACGCAGGAATTGTAGGTGCATATAATGGTATTTTAGGTTATGGACGTAAATACGATTTATTTCAAATTAAGCCGGCCAACTTATGCCGTGATAGAGCTGAAATGGAAGAAGAATTGAAACGTGTTAAATTACCAAATATTAAAATTGCTTTAACAGGTGGAGGTCGCGTAGCTAATGGAGCTATTGAAACTTTATCAGCCTTGCGTATCAGAAAGGTTACACCCGAAGAATTTTTAATGGCTTCGTTTCGCGAACCCGTGTATTGCCAATTAAATCCAAGGGATTACGTTGAAAGACCTGATGATCATAATTTTGATTTGAATGATTTTTTCAGCCACCCTGAACATTTTGTGTCAAAATTCTCACCTTATACAAAAGCAACTGATATTTTCATTTCTGCGCACTTTTGGGATCCTCGTTCTCCAAAAATGTTTACAACTGATGATATGAAAGCACACGATTTTCATATGAGTGTAGTAGCTGATATTACCTGTGATATTGATGGTAGTGTCCCTACAACATTGCGTTCGAGCACAATTTCATCACCTTTTTATGGTTACAACCCTAAAACAGATAAGGAAGATGTACCTTTTAACTCCGAAACTATTTGTGTAATGGCGGTAGATAATTTGCCATGTGAGTTACCAAGAGATGCCAGTGATGATTTTGGTAAAGATTTAATGGAGCGTGTTGTTCCGTTTTTATTTAATGAAGATAACGACAAAGTTATTGAGCGCGCAAGCATTTGTAAAGATGGAAAACTTATGCCAAATTTTGAGTATTTGAGTGATTACGCTTATTAGTTTTTTTATGCAAAAATATAGTTTCAATTTTATGAAAATATTCTATTAATGAATTTATTAGAAAAAATATCTCATTTTCCTGATAAAAAAAGATGGTGGTCATCAATATCTATAACATTTATTGTTGCTTCACTCTTAACTATAATTGGTATTTATGGAATTGGACAATATGGTCTTGCCTTATTTATCTTAACTCCATTATTTGTCGGTATTTCTTCGACTGCGATTTATGGATATAATCATCAAATTACTAGAACAACTGCTTTTACAATTTCAGTAGTCACAATTTCATTAATGACATTAGCATTATTAATCTTTGCAATAGAGGGTATTATTTGTATTGTAATGGCTACTCCTATTGCACTACTGTTAGTTTGGCTAGGTAGTATCATTGGACATTTGATTATATCTAAAAAATCATTTACGGTATCAACCACTTTAATAGCTTTTACTATAATTATTCCTCTCACAAGTTTTGTTGAAAATAAAACTGAAAGAAACACTGTTTTCTCTGTTACTACAGCTGTTAAAATAAATGCAAATAGAGAAACAGTATGGAAAAATGTAGTTGAATTTCCTGAATTAAATCCTCCTTCAGAATTTTTATTTAAAGCGGGTGTTGCATATCCTATTAATGCTACTATTGATGGAAATGGTGTAGGCGCAATTAGATATTGTAATTTCACCACGGGTAGTTTTATTGAGCCAATTACAAGATGGGATGAACCAGTCTTATTAAGTTTTAATGTACAACAATCTCCACAACCAATGAAGGAGCTAAGTTTTTGGGATATTGATGCGCCTCATTTACACGATTATTTTGTTTCAAAAAAAGGTCAATTTGAACTAATAAAGATTTCAGATAATGAAACATTACTAAAAGGAACGACTTGGTATAGTAATAAAATAAAACCTAATTTTTATTGGAATATATGGAGTGACTATATTGTTCATGAAATCCACAATAGAGTCCTAGGTCATATTAAAATTACTTCCGAAAATAATAATAAATAAACATCATTATTATTTAACAAAAACATTACCTAACCTAATATAAACAAAAAAACCTCGCATAGCGAGGTTTTTTTGTTATTAGCAAATGCTAAATATTAGTGTTTTTTTCCACCTTTAGATGCAGCAGCAACTGAATCAGCCATTCTTGTAGAATCAGCTTTAGCAGCTTCAGCAGCAGCAGTAGCAGCCATAGCAGCTTCAGCTTCTGCAACTTTAGCTAAAGAGTCAGCTTGAACTTGAGCAACTGCAGCAGCAGAGTCAGCTTTAGCTTTTTCTTTTGCTTCCATTTCTTCTTTAGAAGGACCACAAGATACAAATGCAGCTGATAATGCAGCTACAGCAATGATAGATAATACTTTTTTCATTTTAGTTTTTTTGTTAAGGTTTTTAATTGGATGCAAAATTAAGCGTTTTTTTTAATCTGCGTTAAAAAAATAAAAAAAAAATACATTTTTATTAACATTATTGGTGTTAAAATCATAAATTTTGCCTAATAAACTTACCTTTGTATATATGTATAAATTCCTTATTAAGCCTTTACTATTCAAGCTAAACCCCGAAAAGGCTCACTATTTAACCTTTGATTTACTAAAATTAACCCTTGGCAATGCCATTGGAAGAAAAATTGCAAATACCTTGTTTTCGGTTAATAACTCTAAGTTAGAAAAAGAGTTATTTGGTCTGAAATTTAAAAATCCGGTTGGTTTAGCCGCTGGTTTAGATAAAGACGCCAAAGCTTTTAATGAATTATCAGCTTTAGGCTTTGGATTTATTGAAATAGGAACACTTACACCTAAGCCTCAGGCTGGTAATGATAAACCACGATTATTTAGATTACCCAATGACGAAGCCTTAATTAATCGTATGGGATTTAATAATGAAGGTGTTGATGCAGCCGTAGAACGATTAAAACACCGAAAAACAAATTGTATTATAGGCGGTAATATTGGTAAAAACAAAATAACACCAAACGAAGATGCGATTAAAGATTACGAATATTGCTTTAAAGCCCTATTTGATGTTGTAGATTACTTTGTAGTAAATGTTAGTTCGCCAAACACACCAAATCTTCGCGAATTACAAGATAAAAAACCGTTAACGGATTTATTAAATCATTTGCAAACTATTAATAATAGTAAGCCTAAACGTAAACCATTATTATTAAAAATAGCTCCTGATATAACCGATTCTCAATTAGATGATATTATTGATATAGTAGCTATTACCAAAATAGATGGAATTGTAGCTACAAATACAACTATTGCACGTGAGCCATTATCATATTCAAAGCCTGAAATAGAAGCCATTGGCATGGGTGGATTAAGCGGTAAACCTTTAAGTAAAAGAAGTACTGAAGTAATTGCCTATTTAAAAACGAAATCAAATAATGCGTTTCCTGTTATTGGTGTTGGTGGAATACACAGTCCTAAAGATGCTATTGAAAAAATAAAAGCAGGAGCCGATTTAATACAATTATATACTGGTTTTATTTATGAAGGACCAGCGTTAGTTAAGGCTATTAATACTGAGATTATTAAAACAAATTAAAATATTATGAAAATAATTGAATGTCCGCGCGATGCAATGCAAGGTATTAAGCAATTGATACCAACCGATTTAAAAGCAACTTATATTAATTCGTTATTACAAATTGGGTTTGATACGATAGATTTTGGAAGTTTTGTATCTCCAAAAGCAATTCCTCAAATGCATGATACAGCTAATGTATTAAAGCAATTACAACTTACAAAAGATAGCAGTAAGTTATTAGCTATTGTAGCAAATACTCGTGGTGCCGAAGATGCTTGTCAGTTTGAAGAAATAAATTACTTAGGTTTTCCTTTTTCAATTTCTGAAACCTTTCAGCAACGTAATGCTAATTCTTCTATAGCAGAATCATTAGTTAGAGTTGAAGAAATTCAAAACCTTTGTGTTATGCATAAAAAGGAATTAGTTGTTTATATTTCTATGGCTTTTGGTAATCCTTATGGCGATTTATGGAATAGCGACATCGTTATTAATTGGACAAAAAAATTAAGTGATTTAGGGATTAAAATTATCGCTCTATCAGATACCATTGGTGTTTCAGATAAAGATAATATCAATTATTTATTTTCAAATATTATCCCAGAATTTACAAGTGTTGAAATTGGCGCCCATTTGCATTCAACCAAAGAAAAAGCTCAGGAAAAAATAGATGCGGCGTACAAAAGTGGGTGCAAACGATTCGATGTGGCAATACACGGCTTTGGTGGTTGTCCAATGGCTAAAGATGAATTAACAGGAAATTTAGCAACCGAAGATTTAGAGAACTATTTTATAAAAAATAATTTAGCTTTAAATTTAAATAAAGAATTATTAGATAAAGCCTATAACAACAGTTGGAGCATTTTCAATAATTATTACTAATTATTCTTTAATTACTCTTTCTTTTATTTTTTGAGCGGGATTACCTTGGTAAATACTCCACGGTAATAAGTTTGCTGTAGCAACACTATTTACAGTTAATACAGCGTGGCTACCAATTTTCACTCCAGGGCAAACAACAGTTTGAGCCCCAATCCAAGCTCCTTCTTCTATGGTAATATTACCTACAATTAAATCAAAGGCAACTTTTTTATAATGATGATTTCCACATAATAACATGGCGCCTTGTGATACACAAACATTATCGTGTAATACTACAAAACCTAAATTATCTAT
>JAYSTR010000151.1:0-3540 GCA_043719555.1 Bacteroidota bacterium
TCCTATAATAAAGGCAATAGCAATTACCCAGCTTGAGTGAATTTCTTTACCATTAATTTCGTGTATAGTACCTGAATAAGCTAATAAAATAGCAGCAAATGCTACAAATATGCTTAATACTTTCCATTCTGCTTTTAAGAAAGCCATTGCTCCATCTGCGATGTAGCCTGCTAACTCTTGCATGTTCTTGTCTCCGGCATCTTGCTTACTAACCCAAGCAGATTTTATGGCCATTACTACTAATCCGAATACACCTAATAAGGGTATTAAATAAATTACTAAATCGTTCATATGTTATATTTAATTTAAAGGGTGCAAAATTAAGGTTTTTTATCAAATATGAAAATATTTAACATATTGATAATCATTGATTTGTAAATTAATTATAATTTGAGATTGCATTATTACCTAATTGATTTTATAAAATTTATCAGATTAATATATAATACAACAAAACATTCTATTTTAGATGATAAATTAAAACGGTTCTTGTGAAAAATATAAAGAAAGTCAATATTTATATACAGGTGGGAAGGAGGTCAAAACGGCGAGGTGGTGTGATGGCATTTGCGAAGAAGCATCGTTTTGACTTGAATTTTTGCTTCTTTTTCTTCTAAGGAAAAAGAAGAAGAACGATATTAAAACAATCGCTCCATCGCTATTTTAAACCAAGCGGTATAAGTAGTAGGATTCGATATTATATCGGCTTTAATAGAGTCTAATGTTTTCCAGCTAAAGCTTTCAACTTCATCGAGATTAATTTGAGGCTGTTGGTTAGTAGTTCCTATTAATACATAATCTAATTCGTGTTCTGTTAAACCATTATCAAATGGCGCGTTATATATAAAAGATGTTTTAATACTAAGTTCACAACACATTCCCATTTCTTCATATAACCGACGATTAGCTGCATCTTTAATGGTTTCGTTAGGGCGAGGATGCGAGCAACAAGTGTTTGTCCATAAACCTGCACTATGGTATTTATTTAAAGCGCGTTGTTGTAATAATAATTCTCCTTTATCATTAAAAATAAAAACGGAAAAAGCACGATGCAATTTACCTTCAACATGAGCCTGCATTTTTTCCATTACGCCCAACTCACAATCTTTTTCGTCAACTAATATTACAAATTCTTGCATTACTTTATAAATTTATCAATGTTATGTAAACTGCCACCTTTTTCAAATAATTTATCTACACGTTTTTCTATTTCAGGTACTTTTTCTAAAGGTGGTGCATGATGTGGTTTAATGCGCGCATCAATTATAACTGCATCACAACCCCAATGTTTAAATTCTGTTTTGGTATTAATGCCATATATATCATGACTTGGATTAGAACGCGTAAACGTTACCCATAACCAATTTTTTAATGTTGCCGAAGTAAAGGTTGCATCATCTACAACAACTATCATCGGAAACCCAATTACAGTAATTTGTTTTTGTTTAAGTTCTTCATTAAAGTTATCGAACTCTATTTTAGCTTTATCGTAACTTTCAAATTTAGAGGCCTGTAAAACTAAAACGCCTGGTATTGCTATTTGAGGATTTACAAACGTTTTTAATTCGCTTAAGGCTGATGGAATTGATTTCTCTAAAGTTCTGATTACTTCGCCATAAGCAGCAAATACTACTTTACTGCCCGTGTTTAATCCAGTGCCACTATAATCTAACGTATCAATACTGGTATTGGTATAAAAATGGATATCGCGATGTAAATTAATTCGCTCTAAGATATATTGATAAAATGCTGATTCGTTGTGTGTACTAATTTTGTTGGTATCGTCAGCAGTTATAAATAAATATTTGGCTAAACTTAATTGTCCTTTACCTAATATATGATTGGCAATGGTTAGTAACTCTGCTGGTTGTTTTGTTTTATTATAAGGCGTATATCGTTCGCTTCCTATGGCTAACAACAAAGGATGCACTCCTGCAGCATCAACTGCATGTACTTCTTTTACACCAGGTATTTCGAGCGGAATAGCATTTCCTGTAATTTCATGAATGAGTTCTCCAAAGCTAGTGTCCTCTTGTGGTGGACGACCAACCACAGTAAATGGCCAAATAGCATTTTCGCGATGGTATACTTTGTGCACACGCATTACAGGGAAATCATGTGTTAAACTATAGTAGCCAAGGTGGTCACCAAATGGACCTTCTGGTTTATTTTCATTTGGATAAATTTCGCCAGTAATTACAAAATCAGCATCTGTACTAATACAAAAATCATCAATGTAAGTATAACCAAAACGTTTTTTATTTAAAGCCCCAGCAAAAGTCATTTCGCTTAAACCTTCAGGTAAAGGCATAACAGCAGCTAATGTATGACTTGGTGGTCCGCCAACAAATACTGATACTTTAAGCGGTTTGTTTTGTTGATTAGCTTTTGTTTGATGTACACCAATACCACGATGTAATTGATAATGTAAGCCAATTTCTTTATTAGGAATATAATTATTACCACTTAATTGTACACGATACATTCCTAAGTTAGCATTCATAATACCAGGTTTATCAATATCTTCGGAGTATACTTGTGGTAAGGTAACAAAGGCACCACCATCCATTAACCAATGTTTTATTTGTGGTAATTTATCAATGGTTGTTTCTTTAAACAATACAGGCTTTGATAAAGGATTTTTTTTTGGTAATGATGAAAATGCCGCAACGGACGAACCTAAATATTTGAAAGGATTTTTTAAGGCAACCATCGGATTGTTTTTTATTTCAATCAATCGTTGCATATCTTCCAAAGCATCTCTAAAAATAAATTTACTTCGGTTTAAAGTTCCAAAAATATTCGAAGCGCATTTAAACTCACAACCCATTACGTTTTCATAAAACAAAGCTGGACCTCCCATTTCATATACACGTAAATGAACAGACGCCATTTCTAAATTAGCATCAATAGGTTCTTTTATACGTATCAGATGATTGTTACTTTCTAAATCATCTAAACAGGCTTTTAAATTTTTGTACCCCATAGGTACAAATATAAGTGTAATTGGTTTTATTTAATCGAATGATTTATATTTATATAAATTATGATGAAGAGGTATTTGCTTATTTATTTTTGTATTGGATTTACTAATTGTTTTATTTCACAAAATAGTGCAAATTCAAATGCTTGGAAAGAAGAAAATAGTGTGATAACAATTGGTTATGGCGCACCTAATTTTTTTAAAGTAATATCGTCAAAGGCGGTTAAATTATATAGCAATAATCATAAAAATAATTCGTCAGACAATATTTCTTTTAGTTCAAATGGTTTTGGCCCTGCATTTTTAAAATACGAATATGGATTATCAAAAATAGTTGGTATTGGAGCCGTGCTAGGGTATTGGAATACTAATATTATTGCTAAGCACGATTATGTTAACCAAGAGTATGATAATGTTTCTGGTGTTTACTATGATGCGAATTATAACGATGTAATTAAGTTTAAAATATCGAGTCTTTCATTGGGGGCACGATTAAATGTTCATTTTGCGACAACGGAAAAAGTTGATCCATATATTGGTTTTGGTGCTGGTTTAAA
>JAYSTR010000152.1:0-23411 GCA_043719555.1 Bacteroidota bacterium
GGATTTAGCTGGCGCAAATTATAGTGTGGTTGTTGGCGATAATAATGCAACGATTATGGGTGCAAATAACGACCACGGATCACACGTTTCGGGATGTGCGGCAGCGGCTACAAATAATGGCGTAGGTGTTGCAGGCATTGGCTTTAACTGTAAGTTATTACCAGTAAAATGTGGAGCTGATAATGATACACGCGGTACAGGTGGAGTTGGTTATATTATTACAGGCTACGAGGGCATTACTTACGCAGCAGATCATGGCGCAAAAATTATCAACTGTTCGTGGGGAGG
Source organism: Bacteroidota bacterium (assembly GCA_043719555.1). Lineage (GTDB taxonomy): Bacteria > Bacteroidota > Bacteroidia > B-17B0 > Aurantibacillaceae > UBA4416. Next base: position 289 of record JAYSTR010000152.1, read on the forward strand.
CCCAGGAGGCGGTACTTACGGGCAAGACATAGTTACCTATGCTACAATTAACAAAAACTGTTTAGTAGTTGCAGCCGCAGGAAACTCCGGCATCGACGAGCAAAATTTCCCGTCATCTTTTAAATATGTATTATGTGTTGCTGCAACAAACTCAACTAATGATACGAAAGCAACATTTTCTACGTACAATTATGATGTAGATATTAGCACTCCTGGTAAAGGAATTTACGAAACTATATATAATAATAATTATGCAAGTTTAGATGGCACATCAATGGCATCACCAATAACAGCAGGTGGCGCAGGGCTAGTTCAATCTAAGTTTAATTATCCAAATGCCTTACAGATTGGACAACGTTTAAAGCAAACGTCTGATAATCACTATGTGTCTGGACCAAATGTAATTTCTCCAAATTTTAATACAAGTGTGCAAAATAAATTGGGTAAAGGACGCATGAATTTACAGCGTGCATTAACCGATGCTGCTGCTCCATCGGTTGTTTTTTCAAACGAATCGATTGTGGATCATAACGATAATGCGATAGTTATTGGCGATAGTTTATTTATTACAGGTGATTTTACAAACTACTTAAATGCAACTACAAACTTAGTGGCAACCATTACTGCTACTGTTGGCGGTGCTTATGTTACAAGTATTGATAATACAACTACATTGGGGGTTGTAAATACGTTAAGTACAGTTAATAATAATACTGATCCTTTTAAATTTAAAATTAATGCAGGTACGCCACAAAATGCAAAAATTACCTTTATGATAACTTTAACAGATGGTACATACACTGATAAATATTTTGTGACGGTAATTGTAAATGTGGATTACATCAATATTGATATTAATGATGTAGCAACTACCATTACAAGTAAAGGAAAACTAGGCTATAATAATGATGGACAATTGCAAGGCTTAGGCTTCACCTATTTTGGAAACAACTTAATGTATGAAGGAAGTTTAATGATAGGTACTTCTGCTAATAGTGTATCTGATGCATTTAGAGGCAGCACGTCAGGTACCGCAGATGTTGATTTTCAATCTTCGGTTGTTGTAAAGAGAACAGTGCCTGCTGTGTTTTCGGAGTTTGATGCGCATGGAAGATTTAATGATGCTTTAGCTTCGCCGACACAAAACTTAGATGTGGCACATAGCGCTTATGCTTGGACAACGCCAGGAAATAGAAAATATGTGATTGTTGAGTATGTAATAAAGAATTCAGGTACGACTCCGTTAACGAATTTATATGCTGGTATCGTTTCTGATTGGGATGTTGACGCATCAACTGCTAGTGCTAATAAAGGAGATTACGATGCAACTAGAAAATTAGGGTATGTTTATTCAACAGCTACAGGTGGTTTATATGCAGGAACTAAAGTACTAACTACTTCGGCGCCTGCCTTATGTTATAATATTGATAACATAGCTGGTGGTGCAGGTGGTGTTGATGTAAACGATGCTGCTAATTATTATGGTACTGCTGATAAATACACAACCCTTTCAACAAACAGAAGTGTAGCTGGAGCATCAACAACAGCTGGTGGAGATATTATGGGTGTTGTAAGTACAGGGCCATATAACATTAATGCTGGTGATAGCGTAAAAGTAGCATTTGCATTAATGGCAGGTGATGATTTATTAGATATACAACACAGTGCAGATAGCGCACAAGTGCATTATGATGGACCGCCACCATTACCTACAAGTGTTAAAACTATTAAAGCTAATGAGATGAATTTGGTGGTGTATCCTAATCCCGCAGGAAACGATTTAAATTTCATATTTAATTCTACTAAATCAGAAACCGTGGAGATTGTTTTATCTAATGTATTAGGACAAACAGCGTTAACAATTAAAAAGAATAACACTAGTGTTGGAATGAATAGTATTAATGCAGATGTTAGTGGTCTTCCTAATGGAACTTATTTTTATCGCATCAATAATGGCACAAAAGCAATATCTGGAAAAGTTCAGATAAACAAATAGTATTGTTGTTTTATTGTTTAAAAAAAGCTCGCAATTTGCGAGCTTTTTTTTATGATTAAAATTATTAGTAAAATAAATTATTGTAAGGAAAACGAATAACGTGAACCTCTTTCACCACATCATACACAGCTTTTTTAAACTCTATGATATTTTCTTTTTGTTGAGCACTAATAAACAATGGCGTTTCGTTGATGTTACTCATCCATGTTTTCTTTAATTCATCTAAGGATAAGTTTTCGCGTGTTACTGGCGTTAAATCATCTTCATCCTTTTTTATGTAATGGAATGCATCAATTTTATTAAACACTAAAATCGTTTTTTTATCTCCAGCACCAATATCAATTAAGGTTTGACGAACCACATTAATATGATCTTCGAAATTTGGATGAGATATATCCACAACGTGAAGTAAAACATCGGCTTCACGAACTTCATCGAGTGTGCTTTTAAAACTCTCTACTAATTGTGTAGGAAGCTTACGAATAAATCCAACGGTATCACATAGCAAGAAAAACAAATTATCTATGGTTACTTTTCTTACGGTTGTATCAAGTGTTGCAAATAATTTATTTTCGGCAAACACTTCACTCTTACTAATCATATTCATAATAGTAGATTTGCCAACATTGGTATAGCCTACTAAAGCCACACGTACAAACTCACCACGATTTTTACGTTGGGTTGCCATCTGCTTATCAATCAATTTTAATTCATCTTTAAGTAAGGCAATTTTATCACGTGTAATTCGTCTATCGGTTTCTATTTCTTTTTCACCAGCACCACCACGGGTTCCTGTGCCACCACGCTGACGCTCTAAGTGAGTCCACATACCTGTTAAGCGCGGTAATAAATATTGGTATTGTGCTAATTTAACTTGAGTTTTAGCATGTGCAGTTTGAGCTCGTTGCGAAAATATTTCGAGAATCAATGTTGTTCTGTCTAGTATTTTTTTTCCTAATTCTTTTTCTAAATTACGTTGTTGCGATGGCGACAATTCATCATCAAAAATAACAACACTGATTTTGTTTTCGTGAATATATGTTTTTACATCGCTTAGCTTTCCTTTACCAATAAAGGTTGCTTTGTCGGGTCGCTCTAACTTTTGAGTAAATACTTTTTTTGTTTCTACGCCATACGTTTCAGCTAAAAAAGCCAGCTCCTCTAAATATTCTTTCGATAAATCTTCGGTTTGCTTTTTATTAATAACGCCAATTAAAACGGCAGTTGGCGTTATGTTTTCGGTTTGATTTGGTTCGGGTTTCATTCTATTACTTCCCTTTTAAATCTGTTTCAATGTAATTTGTTACTGCTTCCATTTGTTCAACTGATAACGTAGCTTTAAAAGAGGGCATCGCATTTTTTCCTTCGCTTAATAACGTTAAAATACCGGCATGATTTACTTGAGTTAATGTTAAATCTTTAGCGCCACTTGCGCCTAATTTTCCATCATTACCGTGACATAACACACATTTTTGTTCAAAAATTTCTTTACCATTTACAGCTACTATTGCATCACCAGCTTTTGCTTCTTTAGCCTTGTAGGCTAACATATAAGCAACCACTAATAAAAAAAATGATCCAGATGCTAATACTTTGTTTTTCTTCTTAAAGCCAATAACTGCTAAAGGAATAGAGGCTAAGATTAAAACAATTTTAATAATGTGATACGAATTTATGTTTGCGCTTTTTATCAGTAAAAATATACCAGTAGCTAAAAACAAAAAGCTCACAATCATTTCCAGTACTTTCGTTTTTTTCTTAAATTTCTCTAATAACTCATCTTTATCGCTCAGTAATAAAATGGTTTTTACTAAATAAATTAATACGAATAAAATTACCACCAAACGGTGTAAGTGTAACATGCCTGTTGCCATAGTTTATTAAAAATTGTTTCACCCAAAATTAACATTTTATCCTTAATTAAAACGGCTAATTTCATTTTTATACCTTACTCATAATGTTATATTTGTTATCAAACAATTTTACATTATGCGTTATTTTATTTCAATTCTTTTTTCGTTTTTATTTTTTTCTGTTTTTGTAAAAGCACAAACAACATTTCCTGTAAATGGCGCCCCTAATAATTCGCATACGATATATGCATTTACTAATTGCGTGTTGCATGTAGATGCTGATATTACATTGGATAATGGCACGTTAATTATTCAGGATGGAAAAGTGATTCGTTTTGGAGAGTTATTAATTAAGATTCCAAAAGAGGCCATTGTTGTTGATTTAAAAGGCAAGCATATTTACCCGGCCTTTATTGATTTGTATAGCGAATATGGAATGCCCGAAATAAAAGCAGAACCTAAAAAAGGAGCTTATGGTTGGAATCAGGCAATTAAAAGCGATAAAGAAGCTTACAAACAATTTACTCATCAACAACAAAAAGCAGATGAATTACGTAAGTTAGGTTTTGGGGCTGTTGTTTCATTTAATAAAGATGGGATAGTACGTGGAAGTGGTGTGTTGGTTAACTTGGTAAATGCAAAGGAAAACGAAAGTATTATTAAAGATAAAGTGGCTGCGTTTTATTCACTAAACAAAGGAACCTCCACAACAGAATATCCTTCATCAGTAATGGGAGCTGTTGCTTTATTACGCCAAACGTATTATGATGCACAATGGTATAAAAACAATAGCACTAAAACTGAGTACAATATTAATTTAGATGCGTTTAATAAATTACAAGAACTACCATCTATATTTGAAGGAAACGAAAAATACAACGACTTACGTGGAAAAAATATTGGCGATGAATTTAAAACAAAATACATTATTAAGGGTGGAGGCAATGAGTATCAACGAATAGATGATATACAGAGTTCGTTTTCTAAATTTATTATTCCTGTTAATTTTCCAGAGGCATGGGATGTTGAAGATCCTTATGATGCAGAGCAAGTTTCGTTAACTGATTTAAAACATTGGGAAATGGCTCCAGCAAATTTAGCAATGCTTCATTTGCATGGCGTGCAGTTTAGTATTACGAGCGCTGATTTAAAAAACAAAGCTGATTTTTTAAAAAACCTACGCAAGGCTGTTAAGTATGGCCTTTCAGAAAAAGTAGCTTTAAGAGCGTTAACCTCTAATCCTGCTAGTTTTATTGGCGTGCAAGATAAATTAGGAAGCTTAAAACAAGACATGCTTGCTAATTTTTTCATTGCATCAAAAAATATTTTTGAGGATGACGCGGTTATTTATGAAACGTGGAGTAATGGCATTAAGCATGCTTATAACGACGCTGCTTTAGCAAACATTATTGGCAAATACGATTTAAAGGTTGGCAACAGTAGTTATAAAATTGATATTAAAAAAGAGCAAGATAATTATGTAGGAACTGTTTATTTAAAAGATAGTTTAAAATCAAAACCAAACATTGCATTTAAAAGCAATGTGCTAACACTTAGTTTTCCGTATGACTCAACAAAAACAATTCGCGCTTCAGTTAATTATTACGAGACTACAAAATCATTTATTGGTACAGCGCAAAATGCAGATGGAAGCTGGGAAGATGTTAGTTTAAATTTAATTATTGTGCCTGATACAACTAAGCCAAAAATTGTTGCTTACAAGCCAAAGGAAATTATTAATTATGGAAAAGTATATTATCCGTTTACAGCTTATGGAGAGTCGTTTGATGAACCAACAACTATTATTGGAAGAGTGAAAGATAAGTGGGCAAAGTATAAAAACAGGTATGAAGCTATTTTAATTAAAGATGCGACAATATGGACTAACGAATCAGATTCGATATTAAAAGAACAGGACGTATATATTGTTAATGGAAAGATAGTACGCATAGCACCAAACATTCAGGAAACTGGCAATGCCGATTCTAAAGTGATTAATGGTAAAGGCATGCACCTAACACCGGGCATTATTGATGAACACTCACACATTGCTCTCTTTAGTGTTAACGAAGGCTCAGAGTCTAGCACTGCTGAGGTTCGCATGAGTGATGTAATTAATCCTGAAGATATTAATATTTACCGTCAGTTAGCGGGCGGCGTTACTACCGCGCAATTATTACATGGCTCAGCAAACCCAATTGGTGGGCAAAGCTGTTTAATTAAATTACGTTGGGGAAAAGGTGCCGATGAATTTAAATATGATAAAGCCCCGGGATTTATCAAATTTGCTTTAGGAGAAAACGTAAAACACTCTAATGGATTGAATCCAGATGTAGAGCGTTTTCCGCAAACACGTATGGGAGTGGAGCAATTGTATTTTGATTATTTTACACGCGCTAAAGTTTATAAGCAACAGCAAACTGATTTTGCAAAACTATCGCCTAAGCAAATTGAAAAGAGTGGAGCTGTAACACCTCGTAAAGATTTAGATTTAGAAGCAATAGCTGAAATATTAGATGGAAAACGTTTTATTACATGTCATAGCTACATACAAAGTGAAGTAAATATGCTGATGCACGTGGCAGATAGTATGAAATTTAAAGTAAATACCTTCACACATATTTTAGAAGGCTATAAAGTGGCTGATAAAATGAAAGCACACGGTGCAAATGCCTCTACCTTTGCCGATTGGTGGGCTTATAAGTTAGAAGTGATGGATGCAATTCCTTACAACGCCGCTATGCTTACTAAAGTAGGTGTAAATACGGCCATTAATTCGGATGATGCTGAAATGGGTCGTCGTTTAAATCAAGAAGCTGCTAAGTCTATTAAGTACGGTGGCTTAAGCGAAGTAGAAGCCCTGAAACTGGTAACTTTAAATCCTGCTAAGATGTTACACATAGATGATAAAGTGGGTAGTATTAAAGTTGGTAAAGTGGCTGATGTGGTATTATGGACCGATAATCCTTTAAGCATTTATGCAAAAGTAAACACCACCATTATTGATGGACAAATCTATTTTGATAAAGATGATGATGCTAAATTACGTGAGGATATTAAAAAAGAGCGCGCACGTATTATTGCTAAATTAATTTCGGAGAAAAATAAAGGAGCAACTGTTATTAAGCCACAAGCTAAAAAGCAACCAAAGTTTCATTGCGATAGCGAGGAGAGTGGGTTTTAATAAAAATAAAAACTATTTACTAAGTCGCGATTAGCACTTTGGCTATGGCAGTTGATGCAGATGATTTGTGCATTGTTACTTCCAACACTAAAAATAGTTTTGCCGGAACTTTCATATTCGCCCCAAAGCCAAGCATTATCTTTTTTGTACATAATTGCTTTAATACCATTTCCTGCAATTTCTTTTACAATCAAACTTCCATTTGGAAATTTAATGTTTTTTGGAATACGTCCACTATCAGTTAAAGCAGCATAAGCTATTTTATTAAATTTTAATTTAAATTCACCATGAGGACCATGATTTCCAGAGTATGTGGTATCAGGTTTATTTTTATAATATTTAAAATTTGCATTGTTTTGAGTGCTATCAAATAAGGCTTTATCGCCAAACGGAGACAACGCAGCAAAGTTTTTATATTTACAAGAATAGCTAAAAAATAATATGCCAATAACGAAACAAATATTAAAAATTGATTTCATAATTAATTTAAATATTTAGATAACCAGGTTTGTTGCAAGGGTTGTTTCCAGTTACTTTCTAAATCAGAGGATTGAGTAATGGTATTGTTGTAAACTAATGTATTAGCAGTAATTGCATTTAACGACAAGAGACTAGAAATTTCAGATTGTTTTACAACTTCCACTTCATTATTATTGTCGTATGCTACTAATAAACGGTTTAATAAATCTACAGAAAACACATGTTCTAATTCTTTAACAAAGCGGGTTTGTTTATCAATACTGCAACCGCTTGCGTTGTACTTGCTTTCGTTTACTTTAAAAATTAACAAACGATTTTTATGTAACTCAAAAGAGGCATCTAAACTTACATCGTGAGCCGTCCAACCACTTACAAATTGCTGACAACGATTTTTAAAATCAAGTAATTGTTCCGTTGTTAATTCTTTACTTAAAGTGTAAATCCAAATACGTTCGTTCATAATATTAAAGGTACAAAAGTTTATTTTAATTTTTAGCTAAGCTATAGGAGAATATTAGGCACATTAATAAACTCATAAATCTAAAACGGATAACCTATACCAAAATGCACTGTTCGTGTTTTGAGAATGTTTTTATTTAACTGCCAACGTTCAATTTCTGGATAAGATGGATCGTATATTTTTAAGCCAGCATCTAAACGTAAAATAAAAAAGCTAAAATCATAACGGATACCAAAACCACTACCAATAGCAATTTCTTTAAAAAAACGGTCAGTTTCAAAATGACCACTTGGTTTTGTTATATCTTTATTTAATAACCAAATATTTCCTACATCTGTAAACCAAGCGCCGTGAAATGATTTGATGATATGAAAACGGTATTCGATATTTCCTTCTAGCTGAAAGTCGCCAATTTTATCATACTTTGCACTACTACCTTCGGGCTGTATATATCCTCCGGGGCCAAGTGTACGCGCACGCCACGCACGATTACTGTTGGATCCTCCTCCAAAAAAACTTTGTTCGTAGGGCAACACTGATAAATTCGCCAAGGTTTTACCTATACCACCAGCTAAGCGTACCACCAACTGACTTTCTTTTCGTACTTTAATGTAGTAGCGATAATCTAAAGTCAGTTTTACAAATTGCGAAAAGGGTGTTTTAAATAATAAGTACCTATCTAATGAATCAGGCTTAATATCTGTTGCTTTATAGATAGATCGTAAAATACTACCAGAGGAACTTAAACTCATTTTTAAGTAAGTGAAATTTCTATTTTTCTTAAGTACTTTATTATTAAATACAGCGGTTACTTTTGATAACGTGGTAATGTGATCCTGGAAAGAGTTAATTAAAAAAAAGTCGCCATTGGATAATAAACCATCCTGAAAACTTGCCGCTAGTTTCGCTTTCACTAAGTAAACTTCAACAGGAATAATTTCGTAGGTTAATAAATCTTTAAAATTACTAAACTTAAAACCATACGATATATTGGATATGGTTCGAGCAAACTGTGAACGCGCTTGATAGTTAATGGATAAGTTAACGATGGTTTTAGGTTTATAAAAATAACGTTTTTCATAGGCATCTTTTTTGTAATAAAAAAGCGTAAATGGAAATAATGGTTTAGGAAAATAAAAGTTTAATTCTGGGCCAAATTCAAATGTATTAAAGGTCTTTTGCACATTATTTAAGGTTGTCGATTTTTGCTCATTAAACTGTCCCTGCGCCGAAAGAGATCCTTTTAATTTAAGCTCAACCACTTCAGCACCTTTAAAACTATTTTTATTTTGAAAGATGAAACTGCCAGCCACACCAAGGTTACCTGAGGTATTAGTACCTTCGGATTCTGCCGTAACAGATTGTTTTACGATGGGTTGGCAAACAATATAGCAATCGAGCTTATCTGCGTAATTTGGATTTGGAACATATTGTATAACTACATTTTTAAAAACGTTTAAGGAGGACATCCCTTTAAAACTTTCTTCGGCTAATTGTTGCTGATACAACTGCCCTGGAGCAATATAAATATTACGTGTTAGGTCTTTGTTTCGGAATAGTAATTTATTGTTATGTATTATTTTTAAGTCGTTATACAGTGTTGTATCCTTGCAGTAAATGCGTGATGCCGAACCTTTATATTCGTTCACAACTTCAGGTATTATGTAAACATTTTCGATATAAAAACGCGGATGATTTACATAAACAATCGAATCATTTGATGAGCTAAAGCTTTGCGAATATTTTTTAACGTTAATCGTAATATCAACATTATTACCTATAATATTTGTATCAATTAAATAGTTAATGTATTCGGGCGCAAAGTAGTAGTAACCATTATTTAGTTGCGATTCGGTAATACGCTCTCGTTCTTGTTGTAAAACGTCTTCGTTGTATTGTTGGTGATGTTTTATAAGCGTGGATGTTGTATCATTTAAAACAAAATATTCTATTAAGCCATCATCAATGGTGTAATGAATATTGCGAATAAAATATGGAGTAGATTTAGTGATTGTATAAAACACGCTCGCGCGCTTATTTTCTTTATCTACGATAACACTATCTTGTACTTTAGAATTAAAATAACCTCTCGAAAACACAAAACGCTGTAACTGACTTTTAGTAATATGTGTTAAACTCGAATCTAAAATAACGGGTGCTTCTCCAGCTTCTAAGATACTTTCTCTAAAAGTGGGCTTTTCTTTATTTTTTAAACGAACCTTTTTTGCCTTTTTGCCTTTTTTAGTACGGGCTTCATTTTTTCTATCATTCTTCTCAATACGATTGGTATTTATTCGGTCATATTTAGCATTGCGTTGCTCGCGCTTTACAATCATCTTTTTTTGATCAACTCTATTATATAGCCATAAATTAAAGCGCACTAATTTTAAAATTTTACGATTTGGTTTTTGTCTGATAAAGGCATCTAGTTCTTCTTGTAATATATTTGTTGGATTGTGTTTAATAGCAGATTTTGCAACTAATAATTCTTTAGCCCCTAAGTGTTTGTTTACTCTGCACGAGTTTAGGAATAGTAAAACAAGAGCCAATAATAGAAATTGCTGGCGCCCTATTTTAAAAATAATTTGTATAAACAGTTTAAAGCTCAAATTGTATGGCTACATTTGTAGCCTACTAATTTAACCTTTAAAAATGATTAGTAAAAACAAGATAAAACATATTCAGGCACTTCACCTCAAAAAAAACAGAGACCTCGAAAACCTCTTTATTGTTGAGGGTGAAAAACTCGTTTGTGAATTTATAAATAGTCGTTCTTTTTCAGTAAAAGAAGTATATGCTACCGCTGATTTTGTATACACTTATGAAGAATTGCTACAAAAACAGCAACTACATGTTGATGAAATTTCTTACGACGATTTAAAAAAAATTAGCCTGCAAAGCTCACCTAATCAGGTTTTAGCAATTGTTGAGAAAAATGAAGCAACGCTAAATGCGGAGCTTTTTCAAACAGATTTAACGTTGTTTTTGGATGATATACGTGACCCTGGAAATTTGGGTACGATTATCAGAATAGCCGATTGGTTTGGAATTAAACAAATTATTTGCTCCCAAAAAACCACAGAGGTTTATAACCCGAAAACTGTGCAAGCAAGTATGGGAGCCATTTTGCGCACATCGGTAGTGTATATGGATTTTGCTGAATTAAAATCAATACTAGGTAATGTGCCTATTTATGGAGCTGTGTTGGGCGGAACTAACATTTATCAAACTAAATTAACCAAAGGCATAATTATTATTGGTAACGAGGCTAATGGTATATCGGATGAAATTATTGCTCAATTAAATTATTCTATTACTATCCCAGCAGCTAGTAATAATGGGAGCGAGTCGTTAAATGCTGCTAATGCGTGTGGTATTATTTGCGCCGAATTTTTTCGTCAATTAAATTATTAGCATATGCGTTTCCTTTTTAGCTTCATTTTTGTTTTATTAGCAATGGCTGGCTCTGCTCAAATAGCGGTTCGTTTTGCTGTATATGCAACCACAGGCGATGATGTACTTGATAAAATGTACTTGAAGTATAAAAATGCACCGTGCAAACGTTATACTTTTTCACAAAAAAACTATCATTATCGTAACGATAGTGTTATTGGAAATTCGGAATGGCACGAATACGTTGAGTTTCCTGATAAATTCAGGATCGATTTTGAATACCCATCACAAGGCAATTTTGTTATTTTTAAAAATGATAGCTCTTACTCCTATAAAAATTCTGAATTAAAAAAGACGAAGTATAACACGAATAATTTATTACTGTTACTTGGCGGCATGTATTATCGTGAGTTGAAGGATGTTTTAGCGCGATTAAAAAACGATGGCTACAATACACAAATGGTGTCCAATCAAAAGTGGAATAAACAAAAAGTGTACGTGATAGGTGCTAATGCAGGAGATTTAAAATCGAATCAGATTTGGGTTAATAAAAGTGATTTAAAAATTGTACGTATTATTGAAAGAATAGATGGGGAAAACACAATGGATATGACTTTTGACAGTTATCAGAAATTATGTAGTGCTTTTACTGAAACCAAAGTAACCTTTAAGCGTAACGGAAAAATTGAGCAAGTAGAAGAGTATTTTGATATTAAAGCAGTTGATGCTTTTGAGAAAGAAATTTTTAAATAGTTGATTACGATATCAATGATTATCTTATTTTTATAACATAAAAAATTAATGAATTCCGATTTAATAATAACCAATGCAAGGTATGGCAAGCAAGCAAGCTTAGCTAAAAATTTGGTTATTAACCTGAGTGATGATTTAATTTCAGTTACTCAATATATTACTAATGCTGGTGATACAGAGTTTTTGGCAGTTGAACATGTGAGCTTTAATCCTATTGAATACAGTGCGGAAAAAGCCTTTTTAGGATTAATGAAACAATATAATGCGTTAGAGGTTTCAGAACAAAAAATTAGCATCAATTATTTTTCAAAGCAATTTACATTGTGTCCAACTGATTTGTATAATGATCATACAAAGAAAAAATTATTGGAGTTTAACGTAGGAAATATCGATAATCAGTTAGTTTTAGTAAATGATATATCGCCAGAAATAAAATTAATTTTTGCGATGGATGAAACGCTTAAATCTACTATAGATAGAGTGTTTCCGCAACATCATTTAAAACATAGTTTGTGTGTTTTAGCTCAATTAGCGCTTCATTCCGAAGAATTTACGAAAGAACAAATTATTATAGAGGTACATCAACACTCGATGGAAGTGGTTGTGAAAAATAACAACAAATTACTTTTAGCTAATACGTACGAAGTTAAATCAACAGAAGATGTATTGTATTATGTGTTATTTATTATTGAACAGTTTGAATTAAACCCCTTATTGGTTGGTGTTGTTGTGGCCGGTAACTTTGATAGTACTTCGCCAATTGTCTTAACACTAAAAAAATACATTAAGTCAGTTAAGTTAGCAAAAGGACATAAACAAATTAATTGGGGCGGATTAACAGGTATGCCTCAACATCATAATTATTTATTATTAAATACAGTTTTTTGCGAATAATCGGCGGCATACATAAAGGCAAACAATTAATAGCACCTAAAAACTTACCGGTTAGGCCAACTACTGATTTCGCCAAAGAGGGATTGTTTAATATCTTAAATAATCGTATTGATTTTGAAGAAACAACGGTACTTGATTTGTTTTGTGGAACAGGTAATATTAGTTTAGAATTTGCTTCGCGAGGAGCAAAAAAAATTACGTGTGTAGATATGCAAACGGCTTGTTTAAATTTTGTAAAGGATACAGCAAAGGCTTTAAAATTCACAAACATAAGCACCGATAGAGCGGATGTATTTAAGTTTCTGTCAAAAACATTTACAACGTACGATTTAATATTTGCTGATCCACCGTATGAATTGCCAAACCTTGAAAAGATTTGTGATTTAGTTTTCGAAAATAAATTTTTATCTGAAGATGGCTTGTTAATTATTGAACACGGACCAAGAACAGATTTATCAGCGAAGCCTTTTTATTTAGAAACTCGTAAATATGGTAATGTGAACTTTAGTTTTTTTAAAGCGAGTTAAGCACCAATTATCGTATTCCAACAATCGTATTTTTTTTCTTAGATCTAAATAAAGCGTTGAACTTATATTCGACGCCTTCGCTTGGCGCTAGTGCTGGAGATTGCACTAATTGCAGTTGTTGGTTAATAAAGTAAAAGCCCGATAACCCATATAAGTTAAATGCTTTTTGCGCTTGTTTGTTTTTTGTTTGGTGTAAAATTACCCAGTCAAATTTAGGATTAGCTTTTAAGTAATTTTTATAGACTTTACTACTATCATCTAAGCAAACACTCATGAAAGTGACCTTATCATTAAACTTCTTTTTTAAATCTAAAATTTTTGACATTTCCTTTAAGCTGTTTTCACTTTGAGTTGAAAAGAAATTGAGGTAAATAAATTTTCCTTTAAAACTACTTAAGCTTACTGGTTCATCATTTTTATTTTCTGCTATAAAGTCGGGAGAGTTGGCGCCAGGTTGTAATTTGTTAATGGTGTTTAATATATTAGCCGCAATACGCTGATGTTCCTCAATGGTTGTTGTACGTTGCATTTGCTCAATTACACTTTGTACTTGTGTTGGCTCAAAATCCGGACTAAAATAACTTTCGTATAAGCCTTTTAAAACAATTAATTCGCGTAAGGTATCGTTTGTAATTTGTTTATCGGTTTTAAACTGATTCCACAAATCCTGGTAATCCGCAAACTTATTAATACTGTTATATATGGAACCACCTACTTTTGTGGTTGCTATGGTTTTTAAATAACCTTTGTAGTGCGTATTAAAAAATTCCATGTACTCATAATTATGATAGAGGATAGGCTTTTTATCTAAAAATTGTTTGTATAATATCGTTTTACTACGAGAGGTGTTTGAGAAAAAATTAGCAAAGGAATAGTTCACGTATTGCTTGAAATACTTATTCTTAATGGCTTTGTAACGCTTGTTACTATATAAGGCAAACGAATCTAAGGTTTGATTTATTTTAGAAGGCGATACATAACCCTGAGATGATTTTACTAAAAATGCATTGTATTGTGTATTGAAGTCGTTGGTCAACGCATTTAGTTCAGTACTATCACTGCCATAAATAGTAAGGTTTACTTGGCTTTCGGTCCCGGTTTGATTATTGTAAGTGTCGTTATTTTTTTCAGGAAAATAAACGCCATACACAAACTTAGGTTGCACGTATAATTTACTGTTTAAATTATCGATGCTTAATAAAACTAATTTGGTAATGCTTGATTGCAATTTTAATTCGAAATAACCATTGGCATCAATCGTGTCAACGCTTTCTTTTACTTTGTTGTAAGTAATATAGTCAGAGTAATCATATAGGACTATTTCTTTACCAATATGGCTGGCGTGCGCTTTCCCTTTAATGGTAATATTTTGCGCAGAGCTGGCAAAATAAAGACAACATAATATGTAAAGCGTAATTTTGTGCATTAACTGTATAATATCAAATTTACTAATAGTTACAATTAATAGCGCAGAGAGTTGTATTAAGTTTTGTTAATTGTTACTAGCAAAAATCACGTTAATACACCTAATATTTTCGTTCGATATTTTTTTAGTAAAAAATTACTAAGTCAACTGTTTCCACAACATATCTTTTAATTCAGAGATGTTGTAACCCGATTGCGCTGAGAAGAAAATGTAAGGTATTTTAAATTTGCCTTTCATACGTTTATTCAAATCTTTTTCAAGCTCTTCAATTAACTCTTCGTCAATCGTATCGCATTTAGAAATGGCTAAAATACGTTGTTTATCAAGTAACTCGGGATTGTATTGTTTTAATTCGTTCAGTAATATTTTATACTCTTCGTAAATATTATCGCTTTGGCAACTCACTAAAAATAATAAGCTCGAGTTACGCTCTATATGTCGTAAGAAACGTATACCTAAACCTTTACCTTCGCTGGCACCTTCTATAATACCCGGTATATCGGCCATTACAAAACTTTTGTAATCGCGGTAAGGTACAATACCTAAATTAGGAACTAAGGTTGTAAAGGGATAATTAGCAATGGTAGGTTTAGCAGCTGATACAATAGATAATAACGTTGATTTACCAGCATTAGGAAAACCAACTAAACCAACATCGGCTAATATTTTTAATTCTAAAACTTTCCATTCGTTCATACCCTCTTCGCCTGGTTGCGAGTAACGAGGCGTTTGCATCGTAGGTGTTGCAAAGTGTGAGTTTCCTAGGCCTCCACGACCACCTGGCGCTAATATAAACTCTTGTCCGTCTTCTGTTATTTCGCAAATAAATTCACCCGTTTCAACATCACGAGCAATGGTACCTAATGGCACATCTAAAATTTGATCTTCACCTTCTTTGCCACTTTTGTGTGATGAGCTACCAGCGCCACCATCAACAGCAATAATGTGTTTACGGTATTTTAAATGGATGAGTGTCCAAAATTGTTTGTTGCCTCTTAAAATAATATGTCCGCCACGTCCACCATCTCCACCATCTGGCCCGCCAAAAGCAGTCAGTTTATCTCTGTGAAAATGCGTTGAACCTTTTCCTCCCTTACCACTACGGCAACATATTTTTACGTAATCAACAAAATTTGTGTCCACTTTTTTTTAGTTATGAGTTATAAATTATGAAGTTTGAGTTAATCACTTATAACTCATTACTCTTAACTTATAGCTAAATGATTATTTTTTCTTTTTCGTAATTTTTTTAGGAGCCGCCTTTTTAGCAACAACCTTTTTCACTGCTTTTTTTGGAGCTACTTTTTTAACTACCTTCTTTGGAGCTGCTTTCTTTTTCGCCACTGCTTTTTTAGGCGCAGCTTTCTTAATAGCTATCTTTTTAACTAATTTTTTAGGCGCTATTTTTTTAGCTACTTTCTTAGGAGCAACTTTTTTCACTGCTTTTTTCGGAGCTACTTTCTTTTTTGCTACTGCTTTTTTTATAGCCTTTTTCGCTACTGCTTTTTTCACTATTTTCTTAGCAACTACTTTTTTAGGAGCTACTTTTTTCGCTACAGTTTTTTTAGCAGGTTTAGCAACAGATTTCGCTACTGCTTTTTTCGCTACTGCTTTTTTAGGTGCAACTTTTTTGGAAACTGAGGCTTGCTTAGCTACAGTTTTAACTACTGTTGTTCTTGATGCTGAGTCATCCAATTTTCTAACCGCTTCAATATCTTTTTTTAATTCATCAGATAATTCAGTAGCTACATCAAAATCATTGATGGTTAAATCTAAATGTTCGATATCATTTTCAAGCATCGTTAATTCCATTTCTGCTTTCACAAAAACAATACGATCTGTTATTTGGTCAAAAATTTCATCAATACTGCCAATGCCATGTATCGAGTGGTATTTAGTTTGCTCCGAATAATAATTTTTTAATGGTAATGTTTTGTTGTTGTATTCGTTTACACGATTTCTGATAATATCTTCGTTTTGGTCATCTGGCCTGCCAGACTCTTTTCCGCGTAATAGTAAACGCTTAATTAATTCTTCATTATCAACCTCTAATGCTAACATGGCAGCAATAGCACTTCCCTTTTTTTGTAACAAATCATCTAAGGCTATAGCTTGATTTTTTGTACGAGGAAAGCCATCAAAAATAAATCCGTTTGCATCAGGATTCGCATCTAGTTTTGCTTCTATCATTCCTATAACGATATCATCACCTACTAAATCACCTCTATCCATTAATTGCTTAGCTTCCATGCCTAAGGCAGTACCGCGAGCTATTTCATTACGTAAAATATCACCAGTAGATAAATGTACTAAGCCGTATTGTTCAATTAATTTTTGTGACTGAGTTCCTTTGCCTGCTCCCGGAGGGCCAAATAATACAAGATTTAACATGGTTTTTTAATTATGAGTTATAAGTTATGAATGATAAGGTCTATAATTTGAATACTATTTACTCTCTAATACATAAACATCTTTTAAATTACGGCCAAGTCCATCGTAATCTAAACCGTAACCAACCACAAAATCGTTTGGTATTTCAATACCTACATAATCTATTTTAGTTGATTTTTTATAAGCTTCGGGCTTTAATAAAAATGACGCAATTTTAATTTGTTTAACGTGTTTTTTAGTTAATAAACCAACTAATTTTTCTATCGTTACACCGGTATCTACAATGTCTTCTACAATAACAACCGTGCGGTTTTCAACGTCTTCTGTTAAGCCAATCATTTCGGTAACAACACCTGTACTTGTAGTTCCATGGTAGGATGCTAATTTGATAAATGATAATTCACATGAAATGGTTACTTCTTTTAATAAATCAGCGGCAAACATAAATGAGCCATTTAATACCACTAAAAACAAGGGGTTTTCGTTTGCCAAATCGGCATTTATTTTTACTGCTACCTTTTTTACACTTTCTAATATTTTATCAGAAGTAATGTAGGGTACAAAGGTTTTATCTTTTAAAGTAACGTGCTGCATTAGTATGTTTTGTGTGAACAACAAATATAATAACAATTTGGTTTTATAAAAGTGTTTATTCATCTATTTTACTGATTATATTGAGCCTTTAACCAGATATTTTAACGACTAAGGGCAAGTGTTTTGTGTTAAAATCTACTACATTTACACCCTTGAAAAATTTGCTAAAAAATAATCATCTTAAAGAAACCATTGCGCTTTCAATTCCTCTAGTGCTCACTCAAATTGGGCATATAGTAACGAGTATGGTTGATAATATTTTTTTAGGACAATTAGGAAAAACGGAGCAAGCGGCAGGCATTTTATCAAATAATTTATTTATTATTTTATTGGTGTTTAGTATCGGTATGAGTTATGTGCTAACCCCCGCTATTACTGAAGCGCATGCCAATAATAGCGATGAGCAAAAAGCGGCACTGTTTAAAAACTCACTGTTTATTAATGTTTTGGTTAGTACAGTGTTATTTGTGGTATTGTTTTTTATGTCGCCGTTATTGGGTTATATGCAACAACCTACAGATGTTGTAGAGTTAGCAAAACCCTTTTTTAATGTATTAATATTTTCTATTATCCCGGTGTCATTATTTTTTGTAGGCAAGCAATACACCGAGGGATTAGGGAATACAAGGGCAGCCATGTATGTGAGCGTTATTGGTAATATATTAAATATCATTTTAAACTATGCCCTTATTTATGGTAAGTTTGGCTTGCCAGCATTAGGTTATATGGGTTCGTGTTGGGCTACGTTTATTGCTCGTGTATTTATGGGAGTTGGGTTTTTAGTGTTTTTGTTTCATCACAAAAGTGTTAATTCTTTTAGCTCCTACTATAAAAAAACTAAATTAAGCTTAGTGCATTTATGGCCATTATTTAAAGATGGATTTGCCTCTGCTATGCAATTTACATTTGAAGTAACAGCCTTTGCTATTGCCGGTTTAATGTCGGGTGTGTTTGGTAAAGAAGCCCTAGATGCGCATGGTATTGCTTTGAGTATGGCAGCATTTACCTATATGTTTGCAAGTGGCATTAGTAGCGCTACTACTATCAGAGTGGGAACGTTTTACAATCATAATGATTTTAATAGTTTAAAAAAAGCAGTTACTGTATCGTATAAAACCGTTATTGTAACAATGAGTGTGATGGCTCTGTTGTTTATTAGCTTAAACACATTGTTGCCAGCTATTTTTAGTAACGATACTGAGATTATTTTAATTGCTTCGAAGCTTTTATTATTTGCTGCCTTTTTTCAATTATTTGATGGAACGCAGGTTGTTGCCGTGGGTGTTTTGCGCGGCTTAGATGATTATAAATATCCCACTACAATTGCCTTTATAGGTTATTGGCTATTAGCTTTGCCACTATGTTATGTGTTTGGTTTTGTAATGCATTACAATGTATATGGTATATGGTTTGGGTTAAGTTTTGGGTTAGCATTTGTTGCTATTACACTTTATTTTAGAATAAAAACCTTGATAAAAATTAAGGAATTTACACTAGCGCAAAATACAAACTAGCCAAGGCAAATAAGCCTAAGGTAGTTAACAGGCCGTTTATGGTTAAATGCTTATCTATTAAATAGATAAAAAAGCCCATGGCTAAGGCAAAGCCAGCCAGTGTCATAAAAGCATAGGCGTTTTCGCACCAAAAGGTATGGCTGCTCGTATTCAATTTTACTTTGAGGGTTTTATTAAATAAAAAATCCGAACCAATATAAATAGGATCCCCTTTATCAGGATTACTGCTTAAATCACTTGTTTTCACATGTAATTCAGTTCCATCCTTTAATAGTAAATCTAGTTTAACAATCGCTCTGCTATTTGTTTCAAAATTATAATCGCCGTGGCTTGCTTTGGATGCCTCAACCGCACTCGGTTTCCATTTGCAAAATAGGGAAATACTAAAAATAATGTAGCATAAAAATGCCGCTAAAATTAAGTTAGCTGTATTAACCATTTTGTAAAATTGCGAAGCTTTAAACTCTTGTAATTTTTGCTGTTGATTTAGCTTTTTAGTTTCCACTACATAAAACAACTCCTCGGGAGTGAGCGGTGTACGAGGGGTACGCTGTTTCTGTTCGTGCATCAAAAATTACAAGTTAATTTTTTTGGCTAACAAATACTGGTTTCTATCAGGAGAGTTACGTAACACTAATTCTCCAATAAAGCCTGCTAAAAACAACATCGTGCCTAATACCATTGATGTTAGTGCGATATAAAACGACGGACGTTGGGTTAATAAGCGAGCTGGTAAATGATTCCATACGTGGTATAATTTATCGGCGCCTAAATACAGAGTAGAAAATAAACCAACCATAAACATGAGGGTTCCAATTAAACCAAAAAAGTGCATAGGTCGTTTACCAAACTTGGATAAAAAACTAATGGTTAATAAATCTAAAAATCCATTTATAAAGCGATCCCAACCAAATTTACTCACGCCATATTTACGCGCTTGGTGTTGTACTACTTTTTCACCAATGTTTGAAAAACCAGCGTTTTTAGCTAATACAGGAATAAATCGGTGCATTTCGCCATATACCTCTATGCTTTTAATGACTTCTTTTTTATAGGCTTTTAACCCACAATTCATATCGTGTAACTTAATACCGCTAATAGCTCCTGTGGTGTAATTGTATAATTTTGAGGGAATATTTTTTGTAAAAGCGTTATCAAAACGCTTTTGTTTCCAGCCGCTTACTAAATCATAACCTTCTTTCGTAATCATGGCGTACAATTCCGGAATTTCGTCTGGAGAATCCTGTAAATCAGCATCCATCGTAATAACCACATCGCCTTGTGCGGCTTCAAAACCAACATATAAGCCAGGCGATTTACCATAATTACGGCGAAATTGTAAAGCTTTTACTTGAGGGTTTTTTGCTGCTAGGGCTTCAATCACTTGCCACGATTTATCCTTGCTGCCATCATCTACAAATAGTATTTCGTAAGTGTAGGCATGAGCATCCATTACTTTTTTAATCCAATCATGCAATTCAGGCAAAGATTCTTCTTCGTTATATAATGGAATTACAATTGAAATGTTCATACAAAAGATTTAAAATCGGGCGTTAAATAATGCAACGTACAAATTTTACGAAAAATATGCTAATAATGAAATAAATTATATACTTTTGTCGCGGGTAAGTCTTTCACGACCAGCTCCTGTCGAATCCCCCAGGATGGGAACATAGCAAGGGTAGATGGTTGTAGCGGTGCGATGAAAGTAGCTTACCCTTTTTTTGTGCCCAAAAATTCGTAAAACATGGATATAGAAGAACTACGCAATTACTGTTTAAGTTTTAAAGCCACCGAAGAAACCTTTCCGTTTAACGAAACCACCTTGGTATTTAAAGTAATGGGTAAAATGTTTTTGTTAGTTGATATTGATTCGAAGCCATTAAGTATTAACGTAAAGTGCGACCCTAACTATGCGATTGAGTTACGCGAAAAATACAGTTGTGTGCAACCGGGTTATCATATGAATAAACAACACTGGAATACAATTACAGATGATGGTTTAGTAAATGATAAGCTTCTTAAAACGTGGATTAATGATAGCTATACGTTAATTGTAAAAAGCTTGCCGAAAAAAGTACAACATGAGTTTAATGAGTTGTAATAGAGAGTGATTAGCAAAAAAATTCTAGGTAGCAAACAACATCCTCCGTCCTTCGGACACCTCCTTCAAAGGAGGAATGACCACCTATACACATAGGAGTGGAGGCATTAGCGAAGAAGCATCGTTTTGATTTGTCCCGATAGATTCTGGATTTTGTTTCTTTTTCTTCTAAGGAAAAAGATAATACTTCAAAAACTATAACTCCACCAACGCCAATAACAACTTCTCAATCTTCAACTTCATTTCTTTAGGCGTACTCGTGTAGTTATTAAACAATACTGAAAACGCTAACTCTTTGCCAGACTTTGTTTTCACATAACCACAATAACCGCGAGCGCGATTAATATAACCTGTTTTAGCACGCAAGTTATTTTCGGCAAACGTGCCTTTACATAAATTAATCATACTGCCATTTTTACCAGCAATGGGTAATGACGCATTAAAGGAAGGATACAACAAACTATCTCTGTAAATTTTTGATAACACATTGGCTTGTATTTTTGTAGTAATCGTATTAGCGCGCGATAAACCACTACCATCTACCATGTGTAAACCAGAGACATCAATACCCCGCTCTTTCCAAAAATTTTCTACAGCCGTAATGCCATTGTCTGTTGTGCCTTGTTTGCCTGATGTTGTAGCACCTAGCGTGTTTAGCAAACTCTCGGCATAATGGTTATCACTTTTTACATTGGTGTAATACACTATTTTTTCGAGCTTGGGCGATTGGTAAGTAAAGAGTAATTCATTTAAGGCTGCATTGTTTTTTTGAGAGCTTACAATAGGTTTGGAATTTGAGATTAATTTTTGTTTTTGTAATTGAGTAGTTAGTTCTTCTGCAAAAAACTGCGCTGGTTCTGGCATCTGCGCCTCTACTTCATAATTTTTTTTGTTTGGTGGAATAGTGCCTGATACAAAACGAACAAAGGTATTTGGGTCGCCGAACACTACCGCATTATCATCGCTGCCAAAAGCTTTTACTTGCGATTGTAGTTGTAATTTTTTTAAAAAATAAATAGGTTTTATATCTACTAGTTTTGCTGATGAATTAGGCGCATCACTAGTATAAAATAACGATACTTTATTATCCTTATAAGATAAGCTGGTAGCGCCTGCGCCAAAGTAATTGCCTATATCGCCCCAAATCCAGGTACTTGGTATGGTATTATCAAAGGCAGAATTATCAATAATTACATTACCAGTAAAGGGTTTAAAATTTTTAGCAGCTTTTAGTTTAGTTATCAATCCATTTAAAAATACTGAATCATTGTCGTTAAAATATTGGGAATTAAAACTAGGGTCGCCCGAACTTTTAATAATTAAATTGGCGGTACTTTTATTTGTAGCGGTATCGGTTAGGGTAGAGGTATAAAAATGAGTTTTGTAAGTGTAATCTTTACCTAAAATACCCAGAGCTGCCGAAGTCGTTATAATTTTTAAGGTACTGGCAGGTATGAGGGCTAATTCCGAATTATACTCTTTAATGAGTTTACCGGTTGATGCCTCTATAACGCAAAAGCTATAACTCGCGTGTTGTAATTCTTTATCTTTTTT
>JAYSTR010000153.1:0-8899 GCA_043719555.1 Bacteroidota bacterium
TCCTAAAGTTTCCGCAACCGATTTATTAGAACATTTAGCTGTGCTTAAGGGTATTGTTAATGCGAAAGAACGTAAAGACATTGTAAATGCGTTATTAGAAAAAGTAAACTTATACGATCAACGTAAAAAAGCTGTATCTGGTTACTCAGGAGGAATGCGTCAACGTTTTGGTATTGCGCAATGTTTATTAGGGAATCCTAAATTAGTTATTGTGGATGAACCAACTGCGGGTCTTGATCCGGGTGAACGAAATCGCTTTTATAATCTCTTATCAGAAATTGGCGAAAAAACCATTGTGATATTATCAACGCATATTGTACAAGACGTGCAAGAGTTATGTAACGAAATGGCCATCATCAATAAAGGTAAATTATTATATGCTGGTGGCGTAAACTCTGCGTTAGATTTATTAAAAGGTAAAGTGTACGAAAAAATTATCGCTAAAGATACCATGCAACAAAACCGTACCGATTACAATGTGATTTCTGATAAACTGGTAAGTGGTAAACCATTAATTCACGTGTACTCTAATACACCCATGAATAATGGCTTTGAGCCAACATCGCCCGGCTTAGAAGATGTATTTTTTGCTAAAATAAACGAGTTACTTTAATCTTATTAAATTTATTTATGTTTTTACATTTTATTAAATACGAAATTAAACATTGGCTAAAAACGCCTATGTTATATGTATTCTTACTTATTATTGCTTTATTAACGTGGGCACAAGCATCAACCGATAATGTAAGTTTTGGTGTTGGTGGCCAAGGCAATGTGTTCGAAAATGCACCTACTACCATACAACAATTTTATGGTATTTTCGGCATTTTTGGCATGTTGTTTTCTATAGCTTTTTTTAATAGTACTGCAGGGCGTGATTTCAATAGCAATTTCCATCAAATTATTTTTAGCAAACCTATTAGTAAGTTTTCTTACTTCTTTGCACGATTTTTTGGTACAGCGTTAATGGCTATCATTCCATACTTAGGTATTGTCCTAGGTTATATGATTGCTGGTGTTTTTCATTATAATCCTGATGAAAAATATACCCATTTTTTAATTGAGCCACACATTGCTTCATTTATGTTAATGGTTATACCAAATACTTTAATAGTAGGTAGCTTTTTATACGTCATCGCCATGCTTACTCGTAGCACTGTAACATCTTTTATTGCGGGCTTTGGTATTATTATTTTTAATGCCATCAGTCAAACTTTAACCCGAAATTTAAGTCGCGAATGGATAGCAACATTAGTTGATCCCTTTGGAAATAGAGCGTTAAGACATGTTACTAAATATTGGACTCCTGCTGAAATGAATTCTACTGTAGTTTGGTTTAGTAATGAAATTGTAACCAATCGCATATTCTGGTTAGGATTAGGCACTTTAGCATTATTATTTGGCTACAAACGTTTTACCTTTGAAGAAAAAAACAAACCAAGTGCAAAAAAAACTGCAGAAGATGTTTTCGTATCAAAATCTACTTCAAATACATTACCACCTGTAACTACAGTTTATTCAGGCTTTTCGGTTTGGGCTAGTCAATTAATTTTAATTACTAAACTAGAGTTCAAATCTATTTTAAATAATACTGTATTTAAAATTTTAGCAGCTATATCTATCATCTTACTCATTGTTGTGTTTGCCTTTAGTTCCGAAGCTTATGGTGGCGTTGAATATCCTGTTACTTATAATATGATTGATATAATAAAAGGTAGTATGAATATTTTCATCATAGCTATACTCATTTTTTATTCGGGTGTATTAGTTTGGAAGGAACGCGATGCCAAAATGAATGATATTTATGATGCTTTACCTTATCAAACTAGCATTTCAGTATTAAGTAAATTTTTTGCGTTGCATTTAACTTTAGCTTTTTTATATATCATATCAATTTCAATAAGTATAATCTATCAAGCTACACAAGGCTATTACCATTTCGAACTAATGCAATACGTTAAAAGTGTAATGATTGAACAGTTGTTGTATTACACGTTAGTATCTATTTTATGTTTCTTTATTCACTCTATTTTAAATAATCGTTACATCGCTTATTTTGCAGTGATAGTTATACTCGCCGTAAATTTATTTTTATGGCAAGGCATTAAGGTACAAACCAATATGGTTAAATTATTTAATGTCCCGTCCTTTATATATAGTGATATGAATGGCTACGGACCAGCAGTAAAAAGCATAGTATGGTTTTATATCTATTGGATTTTATTTGCCATTTTATTATTGTTTGCCTCTATTGGTATTTGGACAAGAGGTAGAGAAATAGATTTAACTAATAGACTTCAAGCTACCAAACATTTTTTCGGTAAGAAAAAAATAGTGATTGGCGTTATATCTATTCTATGGATTTTATGTGGATCATTTATTTATTACAATACCAAAATATTAAATAAAATAGTAAGTAGTAAAGAATTAGAAGCTTTACAAGTGCGTTACGAAAAAGACTATAAAGCTTGGGAAAACAAAGCGCAACCAAAGGTTACAGATGTTGAATATACGATAGATTTAACTCCCGAAGCGCGTAGCCTAGAGGTTAATGGTAAGATTTGGATAAAAAACAAAACTAATGAAACAATTAACGATCTATTTATTAATGAACCTCAAAATGCGAAGTATTTTTCACTGACATTAAAAGGTTCATCTATTAAAAAAACAGATAAAGAGTTGAAATTGAAAATACATCAACTGGCAAAACCATTATTACCAGGCGATAGCCTACAGTATAGTTTTCAAACAAAATTATATACCAATGGTTTTGAAAATGAAGTGGAAGATTTAAGTCTTGTTGAAAATGGCACCTTTTTTAATAATAGTCATTTTTGTCCTGAAATTGGTTATCAAACAAATGGTGAATTAAATGACCCAGATGACCGAAAAAAATATGGTTTATCTAAAAAAACACGAGCTCCAAAATTAACTACAACAATTACCAAAGCTCAATACGAAAATTATATTTCTAATAACAGCGATTGGGTAAATGTAAAAACAGTAATGAGTACCAGTTTAAATCAAACTGCGATTGCTCCAGGAAGCCTTATTAAACAGTGGACGGCGAACAACAAAAATTATTTCGAATACAAATTAGATCATTATGCCCTTAATTTTTATTCATTTATTTCTGCAAAATACGAAGTTAAACGAGATAAATACAAAGGCATTGATGTAGAAATATACTATGATAAAGCCCACGCTTATAACGTCGATAAAATGATTTCATCGATTAAAAAATCGTTAGAATATTACACGACGAACTATGGTAAATACTATCACAAGCAATGCCGTATTATTGAGTTTCCTCGATATCAAAGTTTTGCGCAAGCATTTCCAGGTACGATGCCATACTCTGAAAGTATTGGTTTTATTGCAGATTTAAGAGATACAACTGCAGTTGACATGGTATATTATGTTGTAGCTCACGAAATGGGGCATCAATGGTGGGCACACCAGGTAATTGGGCCAAGTATGCAAGGCAGCGAAATGCTTAGCGAAACCTTTGCGCAATACAGCGCCATGATGGTGATGGAAAAAGCTTATGGTAAAGCTCAAATGAAAAAGTTTTTACGTTATGAGTTAAATCAATACTTAGAATCGCGAGGAAGAGAACGCGAAGAAGAAAACCCATTAATGAAATGTGAAAATCAACAATACATCCATTATAATAAAGGAAGCGTAGTTATGTATTATTTAAAAGAAATGATTGGCGAACAAAACGTAAACAAATCTTTAAAAATGCTGATTGATTCTTTTGCTTATCGTCAACCTCCCTATCCAACATCGTGGGCAGCCGTTAATGCATTTAAATTAAACACCCCCGACTCTTTACAATATCTTATAAAAGATTTATTTGAAGATATTACTTTGTTTGATAATAGAATTACCGAAGCAACTTCAAAAAAATTAGCCAATGATAAATATGAAGTCTCAATCAAAACATTTTCACGTAAAGTAAAATCGGATGGCAAAGGCAATGAAACAGAAGTGGCAATAAACGATTTTATAGAATTTGGCATATACGAACAGGAAAAAGATAATGCTGTATTAGGAAACGTTATTTACTCCTGCATGAAGCGCGTCAACAAAAAAGATAACACTTATACGTTCATTGTGGATAAAGAGCCTAAAACAGTTTATATAGACCCTCGTTGCTTATTAGTTGACCGAGTTGGTAATGATAATAAAAAGCAATTATAGTTTAAATAAAAAAACGCCTTACTGTTGTAAGGCGTTTTTTATTTAAAAGCTATTTCTTAGTTCTAACATCTTAATCGCAGTAATTGCCGCTTCATCTCCTTTGTTACCATGCACGCCTCCTGCTCTATCAATAGCTTGATGCATAGTATTTGGCGTTAAAACACCAAATATAAATGGTTTATTATGTTTAATATTTAAATCAGTAATTCCTCTTGATACAGATTCACAAATAAAATCAAAATGCTTTGTATCACCTTGTATCACACAACCTATACAAATAACGGCATCAACTGTTGTGTTTTGTACTAAGTATTGCGCGCCAAGGGTTAATTCAAAAGTTCCTGGCACTGTTTTAACTATAATGTTCTCTTTTGTTGCACCATACTTCAATAATGTATCAACAGCACCTTGCATTAGGGTATGTGTAATCTCATGATTCCACTCAGCCCATACAATACCAAATTTCATTTTGGATGCATCGCCAACTATACTTCCTTCTACCTCTGATAAATTTTTTAATTCACTTGCCATATCTAAAATTTTAATTATAAATGTTTAAACTAATTGAATTAAAAAAACCGATACAATTCGTATCGGTTTTTTCATATTTATTATCGAATAAAAAATTATTCTGCTTCGCTAGGGATAATATTTGGATCAACCATAATACGTCCACAGTGTTCACAAACTAAAATCTTTTTATTCATGCGAATATCCAATTGTTTTTGTGGTGGTATTTTGTTAAAGCAACCTCCACAAGCATCACGCTCAACCGGAACAACTGCTAAGCCATTACGAGTATTAGCACGTACACGACGGTAAGCATTTACTAACCTATCTTCGATGCTATCAGTAGCTTTTTCAGATGCAATTAATAATTCTTTTTCGTCTTTCTCAGTTTCAGCAATGATTTCAGCTAATTCGCTTTGCTTTAATTTTAAATCTTTTTTACGCTCGCTAAAATCTACTTGAGATTTTTCAACGATTTCTGATTTAGATTCAATATTAAATTTAGCTTCTTTTAAGCGTTTTTCTGCTAACTGAATTTCTAAATTTTGAAACTCAATTTCTTTAGTAATAGCATCGTACTCACGATTGTTACGTACTTTGCCTTGTTGAGCTTCGTATTTTTTAATATTTGCTTTGTAATCTTTTATTGCTTGAGTTTTCTCTACAACTTGATTTTCAAGGTCGCTTAACTCTGAAGTTAAGTTGTTTACACGTGTTTCTAAACCCGCTACACTGTCTTCTAGGTCCTGAACCTCAAGTGGCAACTCACCGCGAATTGTACGAATTTTATCAATTTTAGAATCGATTATTTGTAATTCGTATAAAGCACGAAGTTTTCCTTCGATAGATGCATCAATTTTTTCTTTAATCTTAGCGCACATAGTTTAAAAATAATTAACTGGGTTTGTATTTGTTTCCGTTAAATAGCTTGCAAAAGTAGGGAATTTATTTGATATTATATCATAAAATATTTCAGGCGTATATTGTTCCGATTCATAATGACCAATATCGGCAATCAGTATCTTACCTTCTGCGTCAAAAAACTCGTGATATTTAAAATCAGAAGTGATGTAAATTTCTGATTTTGAGTTAATTGCATTTTTAAGTAAGAAGCTTCCACTGCCTCCACAAAGGGCAACTTTTTTTATTTTTTTAGTTAATAACTCAGTATGTTTGATAATTTTTAGATTAAATATTTCTTTTAATTTCTCTAAAAATTCAATTTCAGTCATTTCTTGTGGTAATTCGCCCACAATTCCCGATCCTATATTTTGGTAGTTGTTTTCAAGATTATAAATATCATAAGCCACTTCTTCATAAGGATGATTTTTATATAAAGCAGCTATAATATTTGATTGATTATGCGCTTCAAAAATCACTTCTAATCGTGTTTCTTTTTCTAAACTCAACTCTCCTTTTTTTCCAGAAAATGGGTTAGAATTTTTGTTCGGTAAAAAACTTCCTGTACCTTCATTTACAAAACTGCAATGACTATAATTACCAATATTACCTGCTCCTGCAGCAAATAAATCGCTTTGAACTTTTTGTAAATGTGATGATGGAACAAACGTTACTATTTTTTTTAATAACGATTTTTTTGGCGCTAATATTTGCTGATTAGTTAAGCCTAATTTATCTGCTATTTTTTTATTGACACCAAGTTTAACATTATCTAAATTAGTGTGACATGCATAAATAGCAATATCATTTTTAATCGCTTTAATAATAGTGCGTTCAACGTAATTATTACCGTTCAACTTCTTTAATCCACTAAAAATAATAGGGTGATGTGCAATAACAACATTGCAGTTTTTACGTAAAGCCTCATCAATGATTTCTTCCGTACAATCTAAACATAATAAAGCACCTGTAATTTCCTGACTAAAATTCCCCGTTAATAAACCACAATTATCATAAGATTCTTGATAGGCAAGTGGTGCAAAGGCTTCTATTTCAGAAATTAATTGTTTTAAAAGCATTTAGTTTTTAAACATTTTTAATAAAGTTCCTAGTTTACTTTTTAATTCAGTACGAACAATAATTTTATCTAAAAAGCCATGTTCTAAAACAAATTCAGCAGTTTGAAATCCTTTTGGCAAATCTTTTCCTATAGTTTCTTTTACAACACGAGGTCCAGCAAAACCAATTAAGGCACCAGGTTCAGAAATATTTAAATCTCCTAACATAGCGTAACTCGCTGTAACTCCACCTGTTGTTGGATCCGTACATAAAGAAATATATGGGATGCCTGCTTTATCCATTAACGATAATTTAGCGGCAGTTTTAGCCATCTGCATTAACGAAAAAGCAGCTTCCATCATTCGTGCACCACCCGATTTAGAAATAATCAATAACGGCGTTTTTGTTTTTAAACAAAAGTCAATAGAGCGTGAAATTTTTTCTCCAACAACACTTCCCATCGAACCACCAATAAAACCAAAGTCCATACAACAAATAACTAAATCTTCTCCATCTACTTTACCGTATCCACTGCGTAAAGCATCATTTAAACCCGATTTTTTTATTGTATCAACTAATCTATCAGCATATTTTTTAGTGTCCGTAAACTCTAAAGGATCTCCGCTTACTAAGTTCTCATGAAGCTCTGTAAATTGATTATTATCAAAAATAATTTCAAAATACTCTGCACTGTTTATACGCTCATGATATCCACAATCTAAACAAACGTGTTGGTGTGCTTTATGTTCTTGTGCTGTATGTATTTTTTTACAAGATGGGCACTTATACCACAACCCCTCAGGAGTTTCTCTCTTTTCGATAGTTGTAGTGGTAATACCTTCTTTTAATCTTTTAAACCAACCCATATTTTTAAGTTTTTAGTTGTAAGTTTTTAGTTATTAGTTGTATTAAGAACTAAACATTAAAAACTAATAACTTTATGCTACTGTAATTGTTTTATCTAAATAAACGTCTTGAATTGTATGTAATAATTCAACACCTTCTTTTACTGGCTTTTGAAAAGCTTTACGTCCAGATATTAAACCTTGTCCGCCAGCTCTTTTATTAATAACAGCAGTTGCTACTGCTTCACCTAAATCAGTTGCTCCTTTACTTTCGCCACCACTATTAATTAAACCAATTTTACCCATATAACAGTTTGCTACTTGGTAACGGCATAAATCAATAGGGTGATCGGTTGTTAACTCAGAGTATACTTTAGGATGTGTTTTACCATGCTTAGTAGCTAAGTATCCACCATTTTTATCTGATAATTTTTGTTTAATAATATCTGCTTGTATGGTTACTCCTAAATGATTTGCTTGGGATGATAAATCCGTTGAAGTATGATAATCAACACCATCTTGCTTAAATGCTGAGTTACGCGTGTAGCACCATAAAATTGTTGCCATACCTAATTCGTGAGCTCTTTCAAAAGCTTGTGCTACCTCAATAATTTGTCTATTAGATTCAGGAGCACCAAAATAAATAGTTGCACCTACTGCTACAGCACCCATATTCCAAGCTTCTTCAACTGAACCAAACATAATTTGATCAAACTTATCAGGATAAGTTAAAAATTCATTATGATTAATTTTAACTATGAAAGGGATTTTATGAGCATATTTACGAGCAACTGACCCTAATACACCATAAGTTGATGCAACAGCATTACAGCCACCTTCTATAGCCAATTTAACGATATTTTCACTGTCAAAATATATAGGATTTGGCGCAAATGACGCTCCAGCACTATGTTCAATACCTTGATCTACTGGCAAAATACTCATATAACCAGTATTAGCCAAACGACCTGTACCATATAACTGCTGTAAGCTTCGTAACACTTGAGGGTTACGATTACTGTATGCAAAAGTTTGATCAATAAAATTAGCGTTAGGTATAACGATATTATCTTTTGAAATAGTTTTGCAGGTATGGTTTAATAAACTATCTGCTTGGTTTCCTAATAAATCTGATATTTTAGACATAGTGTGTTTATTTTTTTGAAGTGACAAATTTAATGAAATATTACAGAAAAAGACATAAAAAAACCCCGAATTATCGGGGTTTTTTAACATTTTTATACTTAAAAATTATTCAGCAACCTGAACCACTTTAAAAGGAATGTTTATAATTGCTTGGTAATCTTCACCAGCTTCTAACATATCTTCATCATCCTCTTCATAAAACCAGTTAATAATTACTTGGCTACCATTTTTGT
>JAYSTR010000154.1:0-3487 GCA_043719555.1 Bacteroidota bacterium
TATTAAAGCCCTCGAAATATCTTTAAAACTTAAACGACAAATCGGAAATAAAAAAGGCGAAGGCTCATCATTAAACAATTTGGGTGCTACGTATTATGCAATGCAAGATCAAGTTAAAGCTTTACAGTATTTTAAAGAGGCTTACCAAATTTATATTGATTTAAATGATGATAAAAGCAGCTTTCCTTCTTGTAATAATATTGCTACCATTTATTACGAGCAAAAAAACTATACATTATCTTCCGAATATTATGAAAAAGCATATGAACTTTCTAATAAATTAGGCTCTTTAACTAAAAAAATATTGTGTTTAGAAGGCATGATATTACTTTATAGAGATATGGGTAATTTTAAAAAAGCTACAGATTATAGTGTAGAGTGTTTAAGTTTAAAAGATACATTATACAATAAAGATCAGGCAGAAATTACAACTGAGATGCAAACTAAGTTTTCTAGCGAAAAAAAACAACAGGAAAACGAAATCCTTAACTTAAAAGTTAAAAGCGAATCCTTTGTAAAAACCATATTTATTATAGCTGCTGGATTATTATTGATGATAGCATTCTTTATTTTTAGAGGTCTTCGTCAAAAACAAAAAGTAAACTTAGCGCTCGAAGAAAAAAATAAAATTATCGAAGAACAAAAGCAAACTGTAGAAAATCAAAAACATATAGTTGAAGAACAAAATAAAGATATTACAGACAGTATTCGTTATGCTGAACGTATACAACACGCTATATTGCCACCCGAAAAAATGTGGTATACCTTGTTTCCTCAATCATTTGTGTTGTATAAACCTAAAGATATTTTAAGCGGAGATTTTTATTGGATAGAACAAAAAGGTGATTTAATTTTTGTTGCAGCTGCTGATTGCACAGGACATGGCGTGCCTGGAGCTTTAATATCGATAGTGAATTATAATTTATTAAACAAAGCTGTTTTAGAAAAAGATTTAAATAATCCTGCCGATATTTTAAATTATGTAAATAATCAATTAATTGTGGCGCTTCATCAAACCTATCAGGAATCTTCGGTTAAGGATGGAATGGATATTTCTTTATGCGTGATTAATACTAAAACATTAGAATTATGTTATGCAGGAGCTAATAATCCAATTTATGTTATTAGTAATAATACATTAACTCAATTTAATGCAGATAAGTTCCCAGTTGGTGCATTTATCGAAGATCAAATACAAACCTTTACTACTCAACAAATACAATTACAAAAAAATGATTTGCTGTATTTGTTTTCAGATGGCTTTGCAGATCAGTTTGGTGGCCCAAAAGGAAAGAAATTTAAATACAAACAATTAAAAGATATTATTGAAGCAAACATACATTTATCAATGCCACAGCAAGCAACTATTTTAGAAAAAAATTTTAAAAATTGGCAAGGTGTTTTAGAGCAAGTAGATGATGTTTTGGTAATTGGCATTAGAATTTAAGTTCAAAAAACAGTTTGATTTTAGGTGAAAATATTATTTCCTTAATATGTGTAGATGATAAATCGAGCGAAGTAACTCAGTCACTTGTCGAGAAAAAAGCTGTTTTTTAGTATTAAAAAAAGCATTGCTAATTATAACTTTTTGTCAATCACGAAAATATATTTTTCATAAGTTATTGTAATTCAAATAATTTGTATATCTTTGCACCGCAATTAGATTTAATATTTGCATCCAAACATTGTGATCGCGCCTACGACGGGCTATAAATTGATCACAGCTACTGCGGAAATTAAATCTTAGTTAGCAGCTAGTAATAATTTAAAACAAAAACAAATGACATTTCAAGAATTAGGCTTGGAGCCCATGCTCCTTAAAGCCGTAACAGAAATGGGCTTCGAAAATCCTACGCCCATTCAGGAACAAACTATTGCACAATTGCAAGACAAATCTACGGATATTGTTGCCCTTGCCCAGACTGGTACAGGAAAAACTGCAGCTTTTGGTTTACCAATGCTTGCAAAATTAGATTTAAGCACTCGTGCAACACAAGCCTTAATTTTAGCTCCAACTCGCGAGTTGTGTATGCAAATTTCTAAGGATATTATGAACTACTCAAAATACTTAAATGGTTTAAAAGTAACTGCAGTATATGGTGGTGCACCTATCATGGCGCAAATCCGCGATATTAAATCGGGTTCACAAGTAATTGTTGCAACTCCAGGTCGTTTAATTGATTTAATTGATCGTAAAGCAATGGATTTATCTCACGTTGATATCGTTGTATTAGACGAGGCAGATGAGATGTTAAACATGGGCTTTAAAGATGATTTAGATTTAATTTTAAGCAACACTCCACCAACAAAAAACACATGGTTATTTTCTGCAACAATGCCTCGCGAAGTTGAGCGTATTGCAAGTAAATACATGGAAAATCCTTTATCAATTGCTGTAGGTAACCGTAACCAAGGTGCCGAAAACATTGAGCATATCTATTACCAAGTTCAACAACGTGATCGTTATGCAGCATTAAAACGTATTGCCGATTTTTATCCAGATATTTTTGGTATTGTTTTCTGTCGTACAAAAGCTGAAACTCAAGATGTAGCTGATCAATTAATTAAAGATGGTTATAATGCTGATGCATTACACGGCGATTTATCGCAAGCACAACGTGATTTAGTAATGAAACGTTTCCGTGGCCGTACGCTACAAATGTTAGTTGCTACTGATGTTGCAGCACGTGGTATTGATGTGAATGATGTAACTCACGTTATTAATTACAATTTGCCTGAAGATGCTGAAAATTACACACACCGTAGCGGTCGTACTGCTCGTGCAGGTAAATCAGGTATTGCTATTGCAATTGTTACAGCTAAAGAAGTATTTAAAATTCGTGATATCGAACGTATCATCCAATCTAAATTTACAAAAGCGGATGTTCCTACAGGAGTTGATGTTTGCGAAAAACAATTATTTCATTTAGTAAATAAATTACATAATGTTGAAGTAAAAGATGATGAGATTGAGAAATATCTTCCGAAAATTTACGACGAGTTAAAAGATTTATCTAAAGAAGAATTAATTAAACGTTTTATATCTGAAGAGTTTAATCGTTTCTATACATATTACCAAAATTCACAAGATTTAAATTCTGGTGGTGATGGTGCTCCAAACGGAAAAACAACTCGTTTCTTCGTAAACATGGGAACATTAGATGGCTTTAACCGTAATTCAATTAAAGATTTCTTAGCTGAAGTTTCTAAAGTTCATCCTCGTATGTTATTTAATATCGATGTTAAAAATTCTTTCTCTTTCTTTGAAACAGAAAATAAACACATGGATGATTTCTTAAACTTAAATAAAGCAGGAATCGAATTCAATGCACGTGCAGTATCTTTCGAAGTTTCTAAAGCTCGTAGCGGTGGAAGTGGATATGGTGAAAAACGTTCGTACGGTGGTGGTTCTCGCGAAGATAGCGGTCGTCGTTCTTATGGCGGTGGCGGGGGTTCTCGCGAAGGCGGAGAGCGTCGTTCATTCGGT
>JAYSTR010000155.1:0-23186 GCA_043719555.1 Bacteroidota bacterium
GAGCAATTGGAAACGACGCATCAACATCCCAATTAGTCGATTTTTTACAAGATGTAGAAAATACTATAATAAAAAGCAAGCCTATAAATAGGTTTTTAACAATGCGCATATTACAAACTTACTGTTTTAAAGCTAAAATAACAACCAAATTTGTGGCAAACTTTTTGATATAATGCTGAAGAAAAATTGTAATTTTACTACGTGAATTATACCGTAAGATTTTATATTAGTTGGATAATTGCTGCCATTGTAATGTATAGTGCATTTTATATGTGGCATGGCGTTTTTTTAAACGATTTTAAACACATTACAGTTTCTAAACCTCTTTTTTTATTTTTAGCCGCCTTAGTTTATTTAGCAATTTCGTTTGTTTTATACCGTATTTTCGAATCCAAAACCTTATCTCGTAAAATTCAAAGTCCTTTATTAAAAGGTATAGTATCAGGAATTTTAATAGGTTTCATGATGTTTGCCGTTGTATTTGTTTTGGGTGTATCATTTACTAAAACAATGAGTTTAACTTATCTAGTAGCTGATTTCTCTTGGCAAATTATCGAACAAATATTAGGAGGTATTATTTTGGGGTTTGGAAAACTATTCATTTTCGAGCCTCATCCTGATTTAATTCGTCAAGACTAATACCCATATTTACCCTTCCATCGATCCTTTAAAAATTGTTTCAAATCTCTTTCTCGCGAATATTCCGACGGATTATAAAACGTGGTATTTGAAATTTCTGTAGGTAAAAACTCCTGTTCTATAAAATTATTGGCAAAATCGTGTGCATATTTATATTCATCGCCATAACCTAGTTCCTTCATTAACTTCGTAGGGGCATTTCGTAAATGCAATGGTACTGGTAAATCACCTGATTTTTTCACTTCTTGCTGAGCCAAATTAATGGCCATATAACTAGCATTACTTTTATTCGAACACGCTAAATAAGTAGTAGCTTGCGATAAAATAATACGGCTTTCAGGGTATCCAATAACATTAACTGCCTGAAAACAATTATTAGCGATAACTAAAGCTGTTGGATTTGCATTTCCTATATCTTCCGAAGCCAAAATTAACAAGCGCCGAGCAATAAAACTAGGGTCTTCTCCCCCATCAATCATACGAGCTAACCAATATACAGCTCCATTCGGATCTGAGCCTCTTATAGATTTTATAAACGCCGAAATAATATCATAATGTTGCTCACCCGATTTATCATACAACGCTAAGTTTTGTTGAATGTATTGCTTAACTAACTCATCCGTAATAATTATTTCTGGTTCGTTAATGCAGTTAACAACTATCTCTAATGCATTTAGCAATTTCCGCCCATCTCCTCCCGAAATTCGCAATAAAGCTTCTGTTTCCTTTAATACAATATTTTTTCGTTTTAATTCAACATCTTGAGTAATGGCATTATTTAACAACTGTATTAAATTATCTTTTGTTAAATTTTGTAACACATATACTTGGCTACGCGATAGCAACGCCGGAATTACTTCAAAACTGGGGTTTTCTGTTGTAGCACCTATTAGCGTTACAATTCCTTTTTCAACTGCATTTAATAAGGAATCTTGTTGAGATTTACTAAAACGATGTATCTCATCAATAAATAAAACCGGTTTTTCCTGATTAAAAAATCCTCCATCGTGCGATGCTTTTTCAATTACCTCTCGCACATCTTTTACGCCACTATTAATAGCACTTAAGGCAAAAAATGGGCGTTTTAAAACTTGTGATATAATTTGGGCTAAGGTCGTTTTCCCAACACCTGGAGGTCCCCACAAAATAATAGATGGCAACAGATTTTGTTCAATTGCTTTTCGTAAAGCTGAGTTTTTACCAATAATATGTTCTTGTCCTAAATAATTATCTAAATTATTGGGGCGAACTCTTTCTGCTAATGGTTGCATAATTTTGGTATAAATATTGAATACTGTAAAAGTAATTTTATTACATTTATAACAACTAAAAAAATAATAACAATGACACTAAAAAATATCATTATTTCATCAACTGTTTTAGTAGCTGGCTTTTTTACTATTAATGCAACATTATATAAAGGCGAACCTAAAGACAATTTAGATAAACGCACGTTTAATATTTTTATTACAGAAGTAAAAGACGGACAGGCAGCAAAAAAAGGCGTTGCAGATGAAATTGAGTTTAAAGCAAGCAAAGGTATGTTTAGTCAATTTTTATTTGACAAATACGAACACAAATATTTGAAATACGAAATAACAAAAGATAGTGTTTACATGGATGAACAAAACAATGAAGTGAAATGGATAGAAGCAGAAATATCAGTAACCGATAAAGATGATCAAACAACGCTTATGAAATTAAAAGTTGAGGAGTATGAAATTTCTGGAGAAATTAAAATCACAAAAAAAGATAAATTAAAAAAGAAATACGAGTTTACAGGTAAAGAAAAGCCAAAGAAAAAGTAACTTTAAGTAAAACTTAAACCAATGCTTTTAACTAAAATAAATTCAATAGCTGTAACATTTTTTACAGCTATTTTTTTTGGAGGTTGTGCTCAAACAACCATCAAACAAAACAATCAAAATTCAGTATTATCAACTATCGAAATAACAAACAAATCCATGGATAATAACTCAGATACTATCACTTTAGGAGCAGGCTGCTTTTGGTGCGTTGAAGCTGTTTTTCAAAACTTAAAAGGAATAGAAAAAGTAACAAGTGGTTACTCAGGTGGCTTTGTTAAAAACCCTGCCTATAAAGAAGTGTGCAACGGAACTACTGGCCATGCAGAAGTTTGCCAGTTAATATACAATCCTAAATTAATAACAGTTGCAGAAATTTTAGAAGTGTTTTGGCAAACTCATAATCCTACAACACTTAACCAACAAGGTAATGATTTTGGAACACAATATCGTTCGGCTATATTTTATCATAACCCTGAACAAAAAAAAGTAGCCGAATTTTATAAAGCTGAACTAACAAAAAGTAATGCCTTTTCTGCACCTATTGTAACAGAAATAACTGCGTATACAAATTTTTACCCAGCTGAGGATTATCACCAAAATTATTTTAATCAAAATGGTGATCAACCATACTGCCAGTATGTAATACAACCTAAAGTAGAGAAATTTAAAAAAGTGTTTAAGGAAAAAGTGAAATAGGTTAATTCTTGAAATTTTCCATTTCAATTACTGTAGTACAAAACTCATACTCCTCTTTAATAGAATTTGAGGCTACTACAATTGTTTTATGAGACGCATAATTTGCAATTAACTCTTTATACCATTTAATTACAGTCGCATCCAAGTTAGTAGTAGGCTCATCTAAAAACAAAATTGGAGCATCTGCTAAAATAGCTAACGTTAATTTTAAACGCTGTTTCATTCCACTCGAAAACAATTTAATGTATTTATTTTGATGATTAGCTAAACCTGATAATTCAACAACTTCGTTAATAGATAACTGATTCAAATAGGGTTTAAAAACTGCTATGTGTTCTATTTGTTCGCGTAATGTAAAATCCTCTATCAGTTCTAAATAAGGCGATGCTAAACTAACAAATTGATATTGATGTTCTGGATCAAAACTATTTTTTATGTCTTTAAACTCAATGGTTCCATTATTTAATGTTAAATAGCCTGTGAGCGCTTGCAATAAAGTTGATTTTCCGGAGCCATTAAGTCCTAAAATAACGAGTTTATCTTTAGGCGAAATTTGCAAATTTACATTTTTAAATATCCATTCTTTGCCGAATTTTTTTCCAGCATTAGTAACCGTAATATGAATGGTATTTTGCATTACAGTACAAGTTTAGAGTATAAAGTTTGTAAATCAAAGTTTAACCTCAAAGATTTAAAACTAAGAGTCTGTTTAAATCAAAATACTATCTTTACAACCGTGAAAATTTTAAAACTCATATTTGCTCCGATATGGAAAACGTGGTTTTTTATAGTATTTGCTACGACGTTTTTAATTTTATACCAATTTTTTTTCATAACCATTAAAACTAAAAACTTTGACGCTGCATTTAAATTAAAGCGAGTTTGGAGTTACTGTATTGCTTTTTTTTCGGGAATTATACCCCACTTAATTTACAAAACAAACTCAAAAAAATTACCTCGCCCTTGTGTTATTGTTGGTAATCACACTTCTTATTTAGACATCGTTTTAAGCACTTTTTATATAGATCACCTGGCAATATACTTAGCAAAGGCTGAATTAATGAAAGCGCCATTATTTAAATTATTTTTTGAGGGAATGGATATTCCCGTTGATAGAAAAAGCAGAGCCAATGCACATAAATCTATTATCAAATCGGCCGAATCCATTGATAAGGGGCAGAGTATGGTCATTTATCCTGAAGGCACTATTTCAGAAAACGGTGTATTAAAGCCTTTTAAAAATGGGGCTTTTAAACTCGCTATTGAGAAACAAGTACCTATTGTTCCAATAGTACATTTAAATAATTGGAAATTATTGCAAAACGGAGGTTATTTTAAAAGTAATGGAAGACCTGGGATTTCGAAAATAGTAATTTTAGAGCCAATAGAAACCAAAGGATTATCCGAAGAAAATTTAGTAGATTTGCGAGATAGAGTTCATAAATTAATAAACGATACTTTACACGAATATAATGGCACAAAAAATTGATATTAAAACAGTTGATGAAGTTGCACACTTAGCGCGCTTAGAATTTGATGAGGCCGGTAAAGCTGAAATATTAAATGACATGAATCGAATGTTGGCATTTGTAGATAAGTTAAACGAACTTAATACAGATGACGTGGAACCATTAATTTATATGACTGACGAAAAAAACGTGATGCGTGAAGATGAACCTAAACAAACAGTTACTCAAAAAGAAGCGTTAAAAAATGCTCCTAAAAAAGATTCTGATTACTTTAAAGTTCCTAAAGTGATAGACAATAATTAATTTTATTTTTTAACTGATAATTTTATAGCATCGAGCCATATAGCTGAGTCTAATGGTATTTGTAAATCCTTAGACAGAGTGGTTGCTTTTTTTAACAACAATGGTTTTTCTCTAATTTGCTTAGCGAATACTTTAATACTTTTTTCTTTTTCAACTCTTGCATAATATTGCTTTGGATTTGTATATAACTCATATGCATCCTCAACAAAAGTATTAGCAAAGCTTGGTAAATTGCCATCGCTATATAATAGCATAACAACTTGGTTACTCTCTAAACTTTTTTTCAAATCCAACTGCCACACTTCTGTGTTTTCATCTTTTGGGCGAGGAACAATTTTATTATAGTAATACCAAAACTGTCCGTTACCAAAACTTTTTTGCGTTATACCTAAATAAACAGGGCCATACCAATAACTATCTCCAATAGATAAAACACGTGTAATGTTTTTCAAACTATCATTTTCCCACATAACTTCAGGATACGCCAGTTTCATGTTTTGATCTGGGTTTTTATACAAATTCATTTTTAATAAAACATCCGCATCTCTACTACGGGCTGTATCAACCACGTCAATTTTAGTCCAAACAATATCTGGTAAATCACAATGATGTAATTTTTCTATATATCCAATTACTGTATCTATTGCTAAACATTCGGCATAATAACTCCAGTGATGAGCAAACTTTGGAAATAAAGGATGAGGCGTTGTTGGTTTTAATTTTTGAAAATAAGATTTCAAATCCAAAACATTTAATCCGTATTGTTTACTATAAGTTATATAATCACTATAATTAGTTTTAGTTATAGAGTGTTTATATTTATCCTCAATTTGCTCATTACAATATTCTCCTTTTCCAGGAGCAAACACAAGCAATAAATCAATTCCTTTTCTTTTTAAACTGTCTTGAACAACTTTTGCTTTTTGTAACTTCGTTCTAATTTTTTCTTCGCCAACATAATCATCTCCAAAAGCTGAAAATATATAACTTTCACTATAAACATAATTATCTTTACCTGCCACAAAACTATTTACTCTTATTTTATTAAATATGGAATAATAAAATTGATTATTTAAACGAACAAATAATTCTTTAAATGCCCAATGATCGTTATTGTAATCTTCTTTTAAATCTTGATATTCTCTTGTTAACCAGGACTCTATGCTAAATTTAGGTTTATCATCACTAATAACTAAACCTGATAAATTAGGCTTGTTATCCTTTTTTGTTAATCCAATAATCATTGGGTAACAAAGCGCTAAAAAGGCGATAATCACAAAAATATTTATTCCTTTATTTTTCATTTCTTAAAATCTAAAATAAATAAATGGATTAAAATCGAGTGCCGCAACATAGCTTAGTGAAATATAAAACAGTATTATTGATACACTAAGCATTAAACTGTTAGATAAAGTTGTATGCTTTTCGCCATACACTTTTGCTTGTATATTTTGTGTAAACGGAATAAATGCAAAAAACGAAAAGATAAGCGCAAGTGTTAATGAAAAATAAAAATCGTTTTGCAAAGCAAATTTTCCATCTATAAAATTAAAACTAAACATTGTTTTTATAATATGATTTGCATACGATAAATCTTCGTTACGGAAGTAAACCCAGCCAACTACAACAATTAAAAACGTTATTATTATTGAGATAACTTTGCCGATTCTCGAATAAAAATTTAATAAGAATAAACGCTCCAGCACTAAAAATAAACCATGAAATGCGCCCCAAATAATAAAATTCCAACTAGCACCATGCCATAAACCTGATAATAAAAACACAATGAATAAATTCCGATATAATTTAAAATTAGAATCTACTTTATTACCTCCTAATGGAATGTATAAATAATTTTTCATCCAAGAGCCAAGTGTAATATGCCATCTACGCCAAAACTCAGTGATACTTGATGATAAATAAGGGTTATTAAAATTCTCTGGAATTCTAATGCCAATAATTTTACATAAACCAATGGCCATGTCGCTATAGCCACTAAAATCAAAATAAATTTGAAAAGTGTAAGCCAATGCGCCAACCCAAGCAGCAGCTGTATCTATTTGCGTTGCATCCAAATTAAATACAGCATCAGCTTGCATACCTATGGTATTAGCTATAATTACTTTTTTAGCCAAACCTATACAAAATGTATAAAAGCCACTAAGCTTTACATCTGCCGTATAATTTTTTTCACGATTTGTTATTTGATCAGCAATATCATGATAACGAACAATAGGGCCAGCAATTAATTTAGGGAATAATAAAATATACGTTTGATAATGCCAAACATTTTTTAAGGGTTTGTGTATTCCACGATAAACATCAACAACATACGTAACACTTTCAAATGTATAAAATGAAATGCCTATTGGAAGAATTAACTTGAGCCAAGTGATTTCGCTAACGCCTATAGTGCTAAGTGCCGTATTTATATTCTCTATAAAAAAATTAGAGTATTTAAAATAAAACAGTAAACCTAAATTGATAGCTAAAGATAAAACTAGAAATTGTTTTTTTGTTTTATCAGATTTTGATTCGGCCATTTTATTAACCAAAAAGAAATCGAGAAAAGTTGTACCTAATATTACGAATATAAATTTTGGTCCACCCCAAGCATAAAAAACAATGCTAAAAAATAGTAAACATCCATTTTTTAACCTATTGGGTACAAGATGGTACACCAATAAAAACAGGGGTAAAAAATAAATTAAAAATGTAATGCTACTAAAAACCATATTCTTAATTATGAACTTTAAGAGATGAGTTAAGAGTTGAACCTAATGTTCTAATCTGATAATTCATTACCCTTAATTTATAACTAATTAGTGTATTGTTTTTCGTAATAATTAGCATAAGCTCCAGAAGTAACATTGGTTAACCATTCTTCATTTTGCAAATACCAATCTACTGTTTTTGATAATCCTTCTTCAAACTGAAGTGATGGTTTCCACCCCAATTCATTTTGTAATTTAGTAGAATCAATGGCGTAACGCAAATCA
The DNA here is from genome assembly GCA_043719555.1 of Bacteroidota bacterium. Lineage (GTDB taxonomy): Bacteria > Bacteroidota > Bacteroidia > B-17B0 > Aurantibacillaceae > UBA4416. Next base: position 7,915 of record JAYSTR010000155.1, read on the forward strand.
TGACCTGCCCTATCGGTAACATATGTAATTAATTTTTGATTGGTTCCTTTAGCTCTTCCTAATTTTTCATCCATCATGTCGCATAACAAACGAATCACATCTATGTTAGTCCATTCATTATGGCCGCCAATATTATAAGTTGTTCCTAATGCAGCCGTATGAAAAATCACATCAATAGCTCTAGCATGATCTTCTACAAATAACCAGTCGCGCACATTTTCACCTTTACCATAAATAGGTAATGATTTGTTATTTTTAATATTATTTATACAAAGTGGAATCAATTTTTCAGGAAAGTGAAATGGACCATAATTATTGGAACAGTTAGAAATTACACATGGCAATTTGTACGTATCAAAATATGCTCTAACAAAATGATCGGAACTTGCTTTAGATGCAGAATACGGACTATGTGGGTCGTAAGCTGTTTCTTCTGTGAATAAACCAGTATCACCTAATGAACCATAAACTTCATCTGTAGATACATGATAAAATTTGGTAAACTTTGTAGCATCCGCTTTATGTAATTCCTTTGCTGCGTTTAATAAATTAACTGTACCGATTACATTTGTATATACAAATTCTAAAGGATTAGTAATACTTCTATCAACATGGCTTTCTGCAGCTAAATGTATAACGGCATTAAACTGATGTTCCTTAAATAATTTATTAATAAAATCTGCGTCAACAATATCGCCTTTTATAAAGGTGTAATTTGGTTTAGTTTCAATATCAGTTAAGTTTGCTAAATTACCTGCATAGGTTAATTTGTCTAAATTATAAATAGAATAATTAGGGTATTTATTTACAAATAATCTTATTACGTGTGAGCCAATAAAACCTGCTCCTCCTGTTATTAATATTTTCATTTTATTTATACGTTATTTTGAAATTAGTTTGTGGGATTTAAAATTCAGCATTTAAAATTTAAAATTCAAAATTATTTTCCTCTGCCTTGAATTACTATTAATACAGTATGAATCATAATCTTAAAATCAAACATCAGAGTCATATTCTCAATATATAATAAATCGAACTTAACTCGCTCAACCATTTGCTCAATATTCTCTGCGTAGCCATATTTAACTTGTCCATAACCTGTAATACCTGGTCTAACACGGTGTAAATGCACATAATGTGGGGCGTGAACTACAATCTGATCAATAAAAAACTTGCGTTCTGGTCTCGGGCCAACCAAACTCATATCGCCTATAATAACATTGTAAAACTGCGGAATTTCATCTAATCGTACTTTTCGCAAAAACCGCCCTAGCTTAGTAATTCTGGGGTCATTATCCTTTGATAAGGATGGTCCAAATTTTTCAGCATCAATATACATTGTTCTGAATTTAATAATTTTAAAAGATTCTCCTCCTCTACCTATCCTATCTTGTTTAAAAAATATTGGGCCTTTAGATGTTAACTTTACCAATACCATTAAAACTAAATATAACCAACTAAATAAAAAAATAACTATTATTGAAGCCGACACGTCAATAAAACGTTTAACAGCTTGTTGCCAATCTGGCATTATTTGCTTATTTATTGTAATTAAAGCCGTATCGGATATTGAATTTAATTTTACTTGTCCAGATAAAATATCGTACATATCTGGTATAAGTTTTATGGTAACATCCAAATCATTTAATTCATTGGTTATACTTTCTAAATATGAATGTTCCCATGATTCGATAGCTACAATAATTTCTTCTATTTGATACTTTTTAATAATAGCTCGTAAATCCTTGTATTCACCTAAGTGTGATAGTTTTAATTTTAACTGTTCAGAAAACCCATTTTTTTCATCTAAATGTATAAATCCAATAAATTTATTACCTGATGATTTTCGTGAACCTGCTATTTCTTCAAATATTTTTAGTGCGCGTTGATTACTTCCAATAATAACTGTATTAAATCCATATCTACCGGTATTAATTTTATGATTAGTGATAGTTGATAATATAAAACGTGAAATAGCAGTAAGTAAAAAATGCAACAAAAACAGAACTGCAAATACTTTATAGTAAGATTTATAACTGGAAACAAAATCATCTAATAAAATAAAAAAGAAAATAAAAGTTACTCCTATCAATGAAACGGCAAAAGTTTGACCGAACTCATTTATACGTGATTTTCTGAAAATATTTTTATAAAATCCTGTTAAATAATACGCTAACAACCAACCCAATGGTAAAATTAGCATCCCTAATGCATATTGTTTATCAAAAACTTGCTCTGGTAAAACACCAAATTTATCGGGTTCGATGTAAAATTTACGATACAAATAAAATAAACTCCAAGCCAATGATGCCGAAATAAAATCGGACAAAATATATTTAAATATTTGAAGTTTCTTATTCACTAATACACAATTTTAATATTATCAATATAAATTTCAGGTGAATCAACTTCTTTAATCGCTTTGATAAAAATTTCCTGCTTATTATATGTTGGTGGTGTTGTTAATACTGCGGATAATTGAATATAAATTGTGTTCCATCCAATTGTTGGGTTTAAAACTATTGCGGTTCGCTCTTCGGTTGCTCCACCTATTACTCCAACTCTTATGGGTTGATTACATTTATAATCTAACTCGATATATGCTGGTGAGCCATTAACTGGCAAATTGTATAATGGTGTACTTGATTTCATTATTGCTGTAGGTTTAGCATCAGTCATCGTCATATAAACAGAAGTACCTATACCTCCATAAGTTTTTGATGGGTCGGTTGTTAATGTATAATCCATAGCTCCAACCGAATAAAAATTTGAACCTATGGTATTATCAAAGCCATCAAATACAGGAATACTTGCTGTACTTTTATAAGTGAAATTTGGTGAAACAGTATACGTTTTCCCATTTTCTAATTGATAATTACTTAATAAAATAGGCTCATAAAAATGATAAGGTTGGCGAGTATCCGATATGCCATTGTTTTTTATACCTGCAAATAAAGTAACATCAGCATTGTTTTTCGCAATAATTGGCATCAAATTACCAATCGGATAAGCTCCTAAAAATTGCCCATCTACATAATACCAAATATCAGTGATTTTATTACTACCAACACCTTTACCAGGAGGTGAAGTAACAGAAGGATTTGTTATTAAAAAGTAAGACGCATCATTAGCCTTTAGTTTATCTTTTTTACAAGAACTTGTAAAAAAAACTAACAGTACAATTACTAAATAAAGTATAGGTCTCAACATATTTGATACAACAACGCAAATATAAGGTGGGATATTGCTTCATATTATACAAATTAGCCATTATAATCTTTAAATTAATTCATCTATTTGATTATCAATACAAAACAAATTCCTAAAAATCTATTAAAAACCAATTGTTAAAAGGATTTTTCACTGACATAGTACATACACTATTATATACATATCTTTATAACCTATGATTTTGGATACAAGTAAAGATGATGAATTATTATTTCAAGGTAAGCGAAAGCGCCTTGTGGAACAATTAAAAGAAAAAGGAATAGCAGATTCTAGTGTACTTAATGCTATTTTAAAAATTCCTCGTCATTTATTTTTCGATTCCAATACCGGACGTCCCGCTTTATTAGACCATGCTTACTCAGACAAAGCTCTTAAAATTGGTGCTGGGCAAACAATATCGCATCCATTTACAGTTGCCTTTCAATCAGAAAAATTAAACTTAAATAAAGGCGAAAAAGTTTTAGAGATTGGAACCGGTTGCGGCTATCAAACAGCAGTGCTTTTAGAAATGGGCGCCAAAGTGTATAGTATTGAACGCCAAAAAGAACTTTTTGACAAAACAAAATTGTTTTTGCCACAATTAGGTTACCATACTGCAAAATTAATTTATGGCGATGGTTATAAAGGATTGCCACAATACGCACCCTTTGATAAAATTATTGTAACAGCAGCAGCACCTTATATACCAGATGATTTATTAGCACAATTAACCATTGGCGGCATACTCGTTATACCTTTAGGAGAAGGCGAAGAACAGATAATGAACGTCATTGTTAAAAAATCTGGCACGGAATTTGAAAAGCAGGCGTTCGGAAAATTTAAATTCGTTCCTATGTTACAAAATAAGAGTAAAATTTAAGCAGAGTTAGTATTAATTAACAATTACCTGTTTGTAATTGAACACTAATGAGTACATTTGCGAACGAAAATAAATGTTTAAATTTGCAACAACAATAAAACAAAAACTAAAAACAACAATTATGAAAAAATCAATCGCTTTAGTAGCAGCAGCATTCGGAGTATCGTCTGCATTTGCTCAAGATTTAACATCAAAAAAAGGTGAACCATTTTTACCAGAAGCTGGTGATTATGCAATCTCTGTAGATGCAACTCCTTTTTTAAACTATGCTGGTAACTTTTTTGGTAAAACAGCAAACAACACAGCTCCAACTTTTAACTTTTTTTCTGGAAACAATGTAATTTCTGGAAAATATTTTAAAGATGCTAATACAGCTTACCGTGTTGGTGTAAACATTGGTTTAGGTGGTAATGGTACAGTAAAAAATAATGTAGCAAACCGTTCAGAGGTTCCTGCTGCATCTTACCCAAGTGCTCCAGGTCAAAAAGAAAACGTTTGGAAAAACGGTAAAACTCAATTTGGTATCACTGCAGGTATCGAAAAACGTAAAGGTAAAACTCGTTTACAAGGTTTTTATGGTGCTGATTTAGGTTTATGGATTGGTTCATCTAAAGATAAATATACTTATGGTAATGCTTTAGTTGCTACTTCTACTTCAACTGCTGCTCCAATTGTAACTGTTGATGCTACTGCTGATGCTTTCTCTGGTGCTGGTAACATTGGTGGTACAGTTGCTAATGGTCAAATTGGTTCTTCTCGTATCACTGAAAGAAAATCAGGTTCAACAATTAAATTTGGTGTACGTGGTTTCGTAGGTGCTGAATACTTTATTTTACCAAAAATTGCTATTGGTGGTGAATTCGGTTGGGGCTTAGGTTTATCTATGACTGGAAAATCTAAAACTACTTCTGAGTCAATTGGTTTAGCTACAGGTGCTACTGATAATTCAGTAGGAACTACTACAATTGAAGGTGGTAAAACTTCTTCTTTCGTATTAGGTACTGATAACATGGGTGGTTCTGTATTTGGTCCATCTGCATCTTTGCGTTTATCTTTCCATTTCTAGTTATAAACTAGTTATATAAAATAACACTAAAAAAACCCTCACAAATTGTGAGGGTTTTTTTATGATTAATAATATTAAGGAAAAAATAATTCAGACTTACTACATAATAATGTTTGTTAACCCATAAAAATCTTGTATTTTAGTAGCTCAAACGTATTGCTCATACATCTTAGAATTTTAAACCAAGTCTTTTATTTAAAATAATTTTTCTATACTATGAAACTAAATAACATTTCTCTTAGATACAAACAACTTTCTATTGCAGCAGTTAATTTGGTGTTTTTAATCATTCTTGGTGTTATCTTTTATTTTATCATCAATAAAAATCAATCAAGTACTGAGGAGATTATTTCAAATCAAAAAGCATTATATTATTTTCAGGATGCTAATTTGAAAAACAACACCTTGCGTGGCGATGTTTCAAATCTTTTATTAAAAGATAATTCTGATAAAAAAACAATCAATCAATGTATTGATGATTTAACAAGTCATTCAATAGAATACAGAAATGATATTTCATCTATAGAAAACTTAAACGTATCAAAAGAAACTCAAAGTTTAGTTAACGACATTAAACCTAAACTTGAAAATTATATTTCAAACTGTATTTCTGTTGGGAATTTAAAATTAACTTATGATAGCATTTTTAAAGCAAATAAAGCCCAAATAACTGGGGAGATTTCAACTTTAAGTATGAATACTGACACGTTAAGTAAACGTCTCTTAAAATCAAAAACAAACGATTTAAATAATATAACAACTATTTGCGATAATATTTTAAAAGATATAGTTGCTCCTAAACTAGATCGCATAGAATCGAACTATAATGAATTAGATTTAATACAAAAAGAATTAAGTTCTAAAATATTAGAAGAGACTGAAAGTTTGCAAACTTCCGCTTTATCAAGCAATTCATCAAACAAACTAGTTGTGATGATTATTCTATTTTTATTCTTATTGCTGTCTGTTTTTATTAGTTTATATATATCTAAATTAATTCAAAAACCTGTAATGGATACTAAGCGTGTTATTGATGCCTTGGCTAAGGGTGATATTCCTGCTCAACAAGAAGTTAATAATAATCATGAAGTTGGTCAAATGATGACTTCATTAAATAATTTAACCAGTAATTTAACCATTGTAAAAAACTTTGCTGATGAGGTTGGACAAGGTAAATTTGATTCGGAAGTAAATGTATTTGATGGAAAAGGTGATTTAGGAACATCTTTAAACAATATGCGTGAGAGTTTGAAAAACGTTGCTATTGAAGATAACAAGCGTAACTGGGCAATTACGGGCGTTGCACAAATAAGTGATATTTTAAGAGATAGTTCAAATGCTACAAACGAACAGCATTTGTACGATTCAATTATTAGTTACATCGTAAAATACACAAACTCAAATCAGGGTGGTTTATTTTTATTAAACGATATGGCTGAGTATGATTTGCATATAGAATTAGTGGCTTGTTATGCTTATAATAAGAAAAAATTCGCAGAAAAACGTTTTGAAATGGGCGAAGGCCTAGTAGGACAATGTTATCAGGAGGCCGATGTTATTTATATGACTGATGTTCCTGATAAATACACAACCATTACATCGGGCCTAGGTGAAGCAACGCCTAATTGCGTGGTATTAGTTCCGTTAATGATTAACGAAAAAATACATGGTGTATTAGAATTAGCCTCATTTAGAGCATACGAAAAACATGAAATTGATTTCTTAAAACGTTTAAGCGAAACTATAGCGTCTACAATTTCAACGATTAAAGTTAATGTTCGTACGAGTATTTTATTAGAGCAAACACAACAACAAGCTGAAGAAATGCGTGCGCAAGAAGAGGAAATGCGTCAGAATTTAGAGGAGTTACAGGCTACACAAGAAGAATTCTTTAGAAAAGAACAATCTTATGTGGATGAAATTGAACGTTTAAAAAATCCTGAGCAATAAGATTAAGGTTCTAAAAAACATTAGAACATTAAATTATTATTAAGCCATACCTCTATTCAAAGGGACAAATTTATTAGCAGGATGTTAAGATAACATTCAATTAAATTCTACTTTTAAACGAGATTTCTGAGTTAATAACATCATTAAATATAGTAGTAAAAATAAAAAAGCTAGGGTCTTAAATCCTAGCTTTTTTTGAATCTTGAATTCTTGAATAGGAAAGATTTACTGTTTGGTTTTAAAATTAAAATTGTAAGTCAATTTTGCTGTAAATTCTCTTCCAATACCAGGATAATTTCCGTGTAAGCTATTATAAGCTTGTAAATACAATATTTTCTCATCTAATAAATTGTAAACTCCTATACCAAAATGTAATCCTTTTACTATATTTTGAGTTCCTATATATATATTTACCTGAGTATTTGGGTCATATTTAGTAAGTACACCAGCACCTAAAGTATCAAGTGAGGTATAACCATATCTAGCTCCCAAAAAATTAACTGAAGGAGAAATATAAACATACTTGCCAAGGTTTATGCTAGCTAAAATATTAAATTTATGATTCGCTATTCCTAAACTAGAACTTCTGTTTAAGCTTACTATGTTGGCGGAGTCAATACTTTTATTCCCAACAGAATAATAACTGTAATTAAAATTCAAAAACCCAAATGATGATTTATACTTATAATCAAAATCTATTCCCTGACTACCAGATTTACCAACATTTTTATATCCATCTAAATTACCAGACAATGTTGTATCAGCACTCACGTAATATAAAATCAAATTTTGAGTTGAGATATCATATAAACTAAGTGTTAAATACATATCCTTAGTCAATTGTAAACCTGTTTCAAACTCAAAGGTTTGTGTTTGTTCTGGCTTTATTTTATTACCAAAACTGGTTTGAATATTTTCGATAGCTGGAGCTCTATATGAACTCGCATACAATAATTTAAAATTAAAATCGCCTACTTTTTTAGTGATACCTAATCGTGGATTAAATTCGCTACCAAAGGCTGAGTTTACATCATATCTTGCTCCAACAGTAATATTAGCAAAGCGCGATTTAATTAAGGCTTGCACATAAGGTGCGTAGTTTAAATAATTTACTTTAAACACACTATCATTTCTAAATAGTTGAGTTGTTGGTTTAGTTGCATTATCATAAAAAACCTCGCCACCTGCTGTTAAATTAAAATATGAAGTAGGATCCCAAATAGCTGCAATATTACCTCTATATCTTTCCGTTTTAATTGTATAGGCGGCATAACCAGCGCTATCATTTGCATTTTCAGCAACTTGATTAGTGTACCAAGGAAATGCTTGCTTATAGTTTAATTTAGTTTGTATTTGTAGTTTTTTATTTACTACAGCTACATATTTTAATTCAGCTAAGTAATTTTTAAAGTTTAATTCGTAAGGTTTACTATAATTATAACCATAACCATCACGACCAGTTGTATTTAGCACGTCATATATAAATCGTCCAGATAAATTTTTATAAGATAACCCCAAATTAATATTAGTAGGATTTAAGTTCGAATTATTAATCATACTATAAGTTCTGTAAGCACTATGCGTACTATCATTTATATTAGAAAGATCAGTATATTTTTGATTACTTCTTTGTCCTTTACCTAAAAAAGCAGATACAGAATAATTAAAATCTTTTACTTTTTGTCCAACACTAAGAGATACATTTTGTCTTGCATAAGTATCTGATGTTTGCCCAATTAACACATTCGCACTAATGCCATTTAATTCTTCACCAGATTTTGTAATAATATTAATTACCGCATACTCCGCATAACCTCCATAAATAGCGGAACCTGGCCCTCGAATGACTTCTACTTTTTGAATTTGACTAATGTTATAATTATTACCAAATTGTAAAGTTGCATAAGCAATTTCATTCATCTCCTGTCCATCAAGTTGCAATAATACTTTTCCTTCATTAGCCCAAATGCCTCTAATACTAATACCTACACTGCCTTGTACATCCACATTAAACTCAATGCCAGGCACTAATTTTAAAACATCCATTATATCTCTTGCTCCACTTTTTTCAATTTCTTCTGCTGTAACAACAGATACAATTGATGGTGATTTTTTCAGAGATAACGGTTTACGGGAAGCCGCTGCTACTGATTGGTTAGCGGCTTTCTCCATCGCTGTTGCATTATATCTCGATTTTGCTTTTGCTAATTCCTCAATAGATAATTCTGATATATCTGTAGTATCTGGTTTTGGATTTTCTTGGGCGATAACTAGATTACTAAATAAAAAAAAGACAGATATTATAATGATTGATTTCATAACTTAAAATTTATAGTTTATTATATATACAATTTATTTTACCAAAACAGCATTAGATATTATTTGTTCAGAAATAGCTAAGCCTTTAGCTTTACAATTTTTTAAACTAAGTTGATATTTAGTTTTAAAGTTGTCATCTTCATCAATAAATAATGAAATACATGCGCCAAGCCTTGCCTGATCTTGTTTTTGAGCAATTACTAAAATTGGTAATTTATCAATTTGAGGATGGATAACTCCCAATTCTTTTCCTGAACTTTCGCTAAATATAATTACATCTACACTTTTCGCATCCTCTGGTTTAATTTTTTTTAAGGTATACGTAACTTTACTATTTTTCTTTTTAGCTAGTAAAGCAATTAACTCCGACTCTACGTTAGTATTACCAATTATTCCTATGGAAACTTCTGTTTTAGCGGAAGGCCAATCTGTATATTTTACTAAGTTTAATATATACACAGCATTCTCTTTAAAGTCGAATTTTTGACTTAAGCATACTGGAGTAAAAAATAACAAGAATACGAGCGGGAATAAACACTTAAATTTCATGAGAAAATTTTTTAAAAGTTTTTAATTCAATTAATACTAAATACTTTAATCATAAATAAATTTTAATTTATGATTTCGTAATAATTTAAGCTAATATATACATTTATCAAAACTGAACTGAAGTGAAGGTAATAGTATATAAAGGTTGGAACAGCAATGTGTAAAAATATTTCTACTACAATCTTAATTATGCTTACATAAAATTAAAAATAAAAAATAGAATAAAAAAGTATATTTAATTGTTTTTAAAAGTTTATATTTGTTTAGCTACCTATATTGCTTTTGTATCTATTTAAAGGTAAATCAACTTAATTTATGAATCGAATAAAATAAAAGAAATTGAAAAAAATAACTTTTAATATCTCGTTAAAACTTACAGTTACTTATTTAATAATAGTATTGGCCACTATATTGAGTAGTGTTTTTTGTTATTATGTTCTTTCAAAAAACAAAACAGCTGATAATGATTTAAGATATGTTTCCATACCATCATTAGAAAATTTAAAAGAATTAAAACTTTTAATGCTAGAGGTTAAAAAACAAACCAACAATTGGATTTACATTTCTAATAAAAAAGAAAAAGATATTTTAACTGATATTCTTACAACTAAGTACCCTGCTGTAAACAAACAGTTAATTGAACATTCAAATAAATGGACCGATAGTAAAGAAATTACTATATTAAAATCCATTAATGAAAATAACAGCAAAATAATGAAAGCGGTTGCAAACATTACGTCAAATCTTGCTACCGAAGATGATTACAATGATGATGAAAAACTAGATAACTCAATTGCTGAATACGAAACAAATGTTTTAAAACTAATTGATGCCAATAATACATCATATGAAAATTTAATAAATCTAAAAAATGAAAACTTAGTTTTATTACAAGACAATAAATCATTTTTACTACAAATGCTTATTACAATTATTACAATTTTATTAATTGTTGTAATTGTAATCAGTTTATTTTCATTAATTTATACTAAACGAAGTATTACCAAACCATTAATAGAACTAAAAGGTATTATTGCTCAGGTTGCTTTAGGAGAAGTTAACGCAATGGACAAAATAAATCGCTTAGATGAAATTGGACAAATGCAGAATGCTGTAAGCGATATGATTAATGGCTTAAATCAAAAAATTAATTTTTCGGACGAAATAGGAAAAGGGAACTACTCATCGGAATTTGATTTATTATCTGAAAAAGATAAATTAGGTAGTGCATTAATAGCAATGCGTAATAACTTACAAATTGCATCCATTGAAGATGCGCAAAGAAACTGGAACAGCTCAGGATTAGCACAATTAGGTGAATTATTGCGTGTAAATCACGAAGATGAAACGAAGTTTTACAATGCTATTATGAGTTTTATTGTAAAGTACTGTAAAGCAAATCAAGGTGGTATCTTTATTTTAAATGAAGAAAATCCAAATAATTTAACTTTAGATTTAGTAGCTTGTTATGCTTACGACAAACGTAAATATGCAACTAAACAACTTGAAATTGGTGAAGGATTAGTTGGGCAATGTTATATTGAAAAAGAAGTTATTTATTTAACAGATGTACCAGATAAATACACACACATCACTTCTGGTTTAGGTGAAGCAACTCCTAGCTGTGTTGTATTAATTCCGTTAAAAGTTAATAATACCGTTAATGGTGTTATTGAAATTGCCACTTTTAAACCATTAGAAAAATTTGAAGTAGAGTTTTTAACAAAAACGGCGGAAAGTATTTCATCTACGGTAGTAACGTTACGTATTAATATCAAAACAAGTTTATTATTAGAGCAAACTCAACAGCAAGCCGAAGAAATGAGAGCACAAGAAGAAGAGATGCGTCAAAATTTAGAGGAGTTAAAAGCAACACAAGAAGAATTTTTACGAAAAGAACAATCATATATTGATGAAATTGCTGAACTTAAAAGCAAAAACAGTCAGTAATATTTAGGTAACAATATTTATACTCCATTATTTTAGAGATATGTTTGACGATATAGAATTAGTAAAACTGAAAGAGATTTCAAACCTTTTGCAAGAGTATAAAGGATATAACTTTCACGAATATGCGGTATCATCGTTTAAGCGACGGATTATTCGAGCTGTTGAATTTTTTGGAGTTGGCAATGTAAATGTGCTCATTCAAAAAATAAAAACCGATGCGGAATTTTGCGAATTATTAGTACGCGAAATTACTGTAAACACTACTGAAATGTTTCGTGACCCTAGTTTTTGGGTAACACTTCGTGATACTATTATTCCTGAAATAAGCAAAAACACTACTAATACGACAATACGTATATGGCACGCTGCCTGCAGTAGTGGCGAAGAAGTTTACAGTATGGCTATTTTATTAACGGAATTAGGTATAATTGATAGATGTAATATTTATGCAACTGATTTAAATGATGAAGTTATTTTAAAAGCAATTAATGGAGCTTATCCTAAAAGAAATTTTGAAACACACGATAGCAATTATATTAAATTTGGGGGTAAACGAAAACTCAGTGATTATTATAGAAAACTTAACAATGATATGATTAAGTTAGACCCTGAATTATTAAAGAATGTAACATTTAAAAAACATGATTTAGCTGTAGAATCAGCCTTCTCTAAATTTGATTTGATACTTTGCCGTAATGTCTTAATCTATTTTAATGTTTCGTTACAAGATAGAGTAGTGAAATTATTTGAAGAAAGTTTATACACTAAATCGTATTTAGCAGTCGGTGCGCAGGAGAGTATTGCCTGGTGTGCTTCTTCAAAGCATTTTAAAACAGTGAGTGCTGAGGATAAAGTTTATCAAAAATTAGTATAAAAAGTTTTTGATGTATAAAATAATTGTAATAGGCGGTTCGGCAGGAAGTTTTCCTTTAATTTTAAAATTATTGGAGGCTCTTCCTAAAACCTTCAATACTCCTATTGTAATGTGCTTACACCGTTTAAAACATGTTAAACATGGTTTTGTTGAAGCCTTAAATTTAAAATCAACTATTAAAGTAACTGAACCTTTAGATAAAGAATCTATTAAACCTGGTAAAATATATTTAGCACCACCAAACTATCATATTATGGTTGAATTAAGTAAAACTTTTGCATTTTCCACAGATGAAGATGTTAAGTTTTCGAGACCATCCATTGATGTAGCATTCGATTCTTTTTCATATGTATACAAAGATAAAATGCTAGGCATAATTTTATCAGGCGCAAATTCGGATGGTGCAGCTGGAGCTTATAGAGCACATAAACGTGGAGCAAAAATAATAACTCAAACACCTGAAGATGCATTAATAAAAACAATGCCAGATGCCACTATCAAATTAATTCCAGATGTTTGCCAGTTAACATTCGAAAAAATCATTAAAGAAATTATTAATTCAGATACACCAAATGACAAACACACTAAATAATTATTTGGAATTAGACTCAATAACGGATACAAAACTATTTGTACAAAAGTTATTATGGCAACTTTGTAAAGATACTGAAGCTGGCCAAGGTGCATTTTATATTATCAATGAAAACACTTTAAAATATGTTGAAGGGTATGCTTTCCCCTATTCTGCTGATGAGGATAATAATATAGAAATTGGCGAAGGCTTAACGGGACAAGTAGCAAAAGATGGTAAATTCATTAATGTGACAGATGTTCCAGAGGGTTATTTGACTATTATTTCGGGCTTAGGAAAAAGTAGCCCCACAAGTTTGTTAATTTATCCATTTAAACGTAATTTGCAATGTGTTGCCGTTTTAGAAATTTCGGGTTTTAAGACTTTTGAACAATCAACCATTGAAATACTTGAACAGTTAAACGACTTAGTCATTAAAAAAATATAACCTTGAGTACTCACAAACATAATCAAATTGCAAAATTTGTAATTAAATCAGGATTAATTGGTTTAATTTTTCCGGTTATAGCTGGTGTATACATATATCTAACATTGCCAGCAGTACATAGTAATTTTTTCGGAATATTATTTTCAAATAGTTTATTTTTAGTTATTTGCTTAGTTCCAATTATTTTAGCTCTTGGAGCTTATTTTGCAGGAAAAAGTTTATTTAAATCTATAAATCGAATTAAAGAGCAGCGAAACAAACAAACTTTATTACTGGCGAAAAATGCTGAGTTTGTAACAGAAATTGGTAAAGGGAATATAAAAGTTGATTATAAAACTGATGAAGATGATAAATTAGGAGAAGCATTATTAAAAATGCGTGAAAATTTAATATCTGCAAATAAAAAAGAAGAAGAACTTAAATGGATTAATGATGGAATTAATGAAGTATCTGCGATCCTACGTACACACTCTAAAATCAATGAACTTGGCGAAGAGTTAATTGTTTATATATGTAAAAAAATTAACGCCATACAAGCAGCTTTTTATTTGGTAGAATTTGAAGAAGATGTTCCAAAATCAATCATCCTAACAAATAGTTATGCTTTTTCACGTAAAAAATATTTACAAGCACAATTTAAAGTTGGGCAAGGCATTGTAGGGCAAGCTGTTGCAGAAGCAGATAGAATTTATAGAACCGAAATTCCTACAAATTACATTACCATAAAATCAGGTTTAATAGGTGATAAAAAACCAAATTCATTATTAGTGCAACCATTAATTACAAACGAAAAAGTATATGGTGTACTCGAAATAACTTCATTAAATCATATATCATCACTTCATCAAAATTTCATTGCGGCAATTAATGATATTATTGCTCGTACAATATTTAATATTTCGATAAACGAAAAAACATTAGTGTTACTTAACGAGTCGCGAAAAATGACTGAAGAACTCGGTTTACAAAAAAATCAGTTATTAGAAAGTGCGGAACAAATGGCTATTTCGCAAGAAAAACTAGAATTAAGTAATAAAGAGTTAGAAGGTAAAATTGCGGAGGTAAATAATGCACAAAATAGGCAGCAAGCATTATTAGAGCGTGCTTCAGAAATTATTACTATTTATGAAGTTGATGGTACAGTTCGATATGAAAGTCCATCAATAAAAAATATTTTGGGGTACGACCAAGATGACATGGTTGGTAACGTTGCTGGTGAAGAAGTTACGAGTGGTTTTGTAGAAAATGATAAAGAAATTTTTACCAAAAACTTTAATGAAGTAAAATTAACACCTAACGCTTCAAACTATTTTGAATTCAGATACCGTAAAAATAATGGTCAAATTGTATGGTTAGGATCTCAATTAACAAACTTAACTGAAGATCCATCCATTAATGGTTTGGTAATGAATAGCCGTGATATTACTGCACAACGTTTAGCGGAAGTTGAACAAC
>JAYSTR010000156.1:0-3473 GCA_043719555.1 Bacteroidota bacterium
ATTTTGATCCTGCTTATCAACCAGTGCTTGATCCAAATGCAGTCATTAAATTTGGAGTAAAAGATGTAACTGATTTAACTTGGAAAAATTTATTAGATGCTTATTCTTGTACAGAGTGTGGTCGTTGTACGTCTGCATGCCCTCAAAACATAACCGGTAAAGCATTATCTCCTCGTAAAATTATGATGGATACAAGAGATAGATTAGTAGAAGTTGGAAAGAACATGGATAAGAATGGCGGAACATTTGTGGACGATGGAAAATCTTTATTAGGCGACTACATTACTAGCGAAGAAATTTGGGCGTGTAATACCTGTAATGCTTGTGTGCAAGAATGTCCTGTAAATATTGACCCCTTATCAATTATTGTGGGTATGCGTCAGCAATTAGTATTAGAGCAAAGTTCTGCTCCAAACGAATTAAATGGCATGTTTACAAATTTAGAAAACAATGGTGCTCCTTGGCAATTTAGCCCAAGCGATAGAGCTAATTGGATTAATGAAAATTAAAAATATAATGAGTACAAAAATTAAATTAGTAGAGAAAGAAGAAAACGGTCAAAAAATAAGTCCGATTTTACCTGAACATATCAAGAATTATTTAATTGATATTGATGGTACTATTTGTGATGATATTCCTAACGAAGAACCAGAAAGAATGGAAACAGCTGCTTTATATCCAGAAGCATTAGTTACATTAAACAAATGGTATGATGAAGGACACATCATCACTTTTTTTACATCTCGTACAGAAGAACATCGTATTGTTACCGAAAAATGGTTAAAAGCTAACCAGTTTAAATACCAAGGATTATTAATGGGAAAACCTCGTGGAGGTAATTACCATTGGGTAGATAATCATATGGTAAGAGCAACGCGTTACGAAGGAAGATTTACTGACTTAGTTGATAAAAATGTAACTATTCAAGTTTTTCAAAAATAATTTGAGTCATATTTAAATAGAATTATTAAACAAAATACTTTACTATGAATTCACCAATCATCGTTCCAACATTTCAAGAAAAAATTGCTAAAGGCGAAACACCCGATATTTTATTTTGGGTAGGTTGTTCAGGTAGTTTTGATGATAGAGCAAAAAAAATTACTAAAGCCATTGTACGTATTTTAAATCATGTAGGTGCAAACTTTGCTGTGCTTGGTGTTGAAGAATCTTGTACTGGAGATCCAGCAAAACGTGCAGGGAACGAATTTTTATTTCAGATGCAAGCCATGCAAAATATTACTGTTTTAAACGGCTATGATGTAAAGAAAATTGTAACGGGTTGCCCTCACTGTTTCAATACAATCAAAAACGAATATCCTGAGTTAGGTGGAAAATATGAAGTCATTCATCATACTGAATTAGTACAACAGTTAATTAACGAAGGGAAATTAAAAGTACAAGGTGGCGAATACAACGGCAAAAAAATTGTATTTCATGATCCATGTTATTTAGGTCGCGCAAATAATGTGTATGAAGCACCGCGTGATGTTATTAGTAAATTAGATGCTGAGTTAGTGGAAATGAAGCGTAGCAAAGCTAATGGCTTATGCTGTGGTGCAGGTGGAGCACAAATGTTTAAAGAAGCTGAAAAAGGTTCTAAAGAAGTAAATGTTGAGCGTGCCGAAGAAGCTTTATCTCATAACCCTGATGTAATTGCAGTTGGCTGTCCTTTTTGTAATACAATGATGACAGATGGAGTGAAACACTTTAACAAAGAAGACAAAACACAAGTATTAGATGTTGCTGAACTAATTGCAAACGCTAACGATTTATAAAATGAAAAAAATCATATCTCTATTTATTGCATTCATTATCATTCTTACTTCTTGTAAAAATGAAACTACAGGTGCTATTGAAAATTCAGCACACACAGATTCATTAATGAAGGTATTAAACTCACCTGAGTTAGTAGCTTTAAACAAAAAAATATTGGATAACCCCAATGATGCAGGCTTGTATAACGAACGTTCTAAATTATATTTAAAATATAAGCAATTAGAAGATGCTATTTATGACGCGAAACGTTGTATTTTAATGGATAGCACCAAAGCTGAATTTTATATTAATGAAGCTGATGTGTTTTTTGCTGCTAATCAAACACGTAATGCAAAAGATATATTAGAAAAAGTTGTTGTAAAATTTCCTGAAAACACGGAAGGCTTATTAAAATTAGGCGAGTTATTTTATTTAGTAAAACAGTACGAAAATGCGTTTGCTAAAATTAATCAAGCTCTTAAAATAAATGTTAACCTATCTAAAGCATACTATTTAAAAGGGAATATTTATAAAGAAATGGGCGATACAGCAAAAGCTATATCAAGTTTAGAAACAGCTATTGAACAGGATAATAAAAACTACGGTGCTTTTTTAGATTTAGGATTAATTTATGCATCGCGTAAAAACACCATTGCATTAGATTATTATGACAATGCATTAAGCGTTAACCCTACTGCTATTGATGCGTTGTATGCAAAAGCAATGCTATTACAAAATCTTGAAAAAACTGACGACGCTATCCTGATTTATAATATCATTTTAAAATTAGATTCAGCCCATGTAAATTCTATGTATAATATAGGTGCTATTGAATTTGGATTTAAAAAGAATACACAAAAGGCGATGGATTATTTTACACAAGCCATTAATTTTGATCCTAAATATGCTGAAGCCTATTTTGCACGAGGTGCTTGTTATCAGGAATTAAAAAATAACGAAAAAGCAAAAGCTGATTATCAAATGGCTTTGCAACTTAAACCAAACTACGAACCAGCCTTAGAAGGCTTAAATTCATTATAGTTTTTTAGAACGAAATAAATTACTTTTTAATTGTATCAGCTACTACTGGTGCTGGAACGTTAGTGTTTGTAATAGCAACCTCAGCCATTGCATCATCAATTGTTTTAGCAATAGAATCCGAAACTCGCTTTGCTGTTTCGTGCATTTGAAATCTATCTTCTGCAGCTTTACCGCATTTAATAAGTGTTAATGATGAACCAATTAATATTAAGCTTAAGGCGATTTTTTTCATTGTATTTTTTTGAGAACCAAATTTAACAAATAAATGTAAGTTATCAGATAACTTAACATCTTTTAATTTTTACTCAGAGTTAAGTATTAATAAATAAAAAACCCGCACATCAATTGATGTACGGGTTTTTCCTAACTAACTAAACACAAATTCTTAGTGCTTTGTTGCAGCTTCAACAGCTTCAACAGCAGCAGTAGTAGCCGTTTCAACAGCACCAGTTGCAGCTGAATCAACAGCAGTAGTAGCATCATTCATAGCACCTTCGATGCTAGTAGATAATGCTGCAGCGATTGAATCTGCAGTATGTTTTGCTTGCTCTTCCATTTTAGCTTTTTCTTCAGCTGATTGACCACAAGATACGAATGCAGTAGCTAAAGCAGCTAATACGATAGTTGAGAATACTTTTTTCATTTTTTTAGTTTTTTAAGTTGTTTGTTATTTG
>JAYSTR010000157.1:0-3454 GCA_043719555.1 Bacteroidota bacterium
GAATCAGCACGTATTGCATTAACTCGTTTCATGAAACGTGAAGGTCAAGTATGGATTCGTATTTTCCCTGACAAACCAATTACTAAAAAACCTGCAGAGGTACGTATGGGTAAGGGTAAAGGTGCACCTGAGTATTGGGTAGCTCCAGTAAAAAGAGGACGTATGTTATTTGAAGCTGAAGGGGTTCCTTTAGAAGTAGCAAAAGAAGCATTACGTTTAGCAGCTCAAAAATTACCAATCGTAACTAAATTTGTAGTTCGTAGAGATTACGAAGCAGAAGCAGTTTAATTAATTAATCGTCAAGGATAATGAAAAATAAAGATATCATCGCTTTGTCTGCTGAAGAGTTACAAGCGAAATTAAAAGAAGAAAAAGCAGTTTATACTAAATTAAAGTTAAACCACGCCATTTCACCAATCGAAAATCCGTTGAAAATACGTGATACTCGTAAAGCAGTTGCTCGTATTGCAACTGAAATAACTAAAAGAAATAAAGCTTCTAAATAATAAATAGCAATGGAAGAAAGAAATTTAAGAAAAGAAAAAGTTGGTGTAGTTACTAGCAACAAGATGGAAAAATCTATCGTTGTAGCAGTGATGCGTAAAGTGAAACACCCGAAATATGGTAAATTCGTTAACAAAACTTCTAAGTTCGTAGCACACGACGAGAAAAACGAATGCAGCATTGGTGATACTGTTAAAATTCAGGAAACACGCCCATTAAGTAAAACTAAAAATTGGCGTTTAGTAGAAGTTTTAGAAAAAGTGAAATAATACTTAAAAAAGTTTAAGAAAAAATGGTACAAAACGAATCGAGATTAGCAGTAGCTGATAATAGTGGAGCAAAAGAAGTTTTAGTTATCCGTGTTTTAGGCGGTACAAAAAAACGTTATGCTTCAATAGGGGATAAGGTAGTGGTTTCAGTAAAACACGCTATACCTTCAGGTAACGTAAAAAAAGGTACAGTTCATAAGGCAGTTGTTGTTAGAACTAGAAAAGAAATCCGTCGTGCAGATGGTTCATATATTCGCTTTGATGATAACGCAGTTGTGTTATTAAATCAAGCAGATGAAATTCGTGGAACTCGTATTTTTGGGCCAGTTGCTCGTGAATTACGTGATAAGCAATTTATGAAAATCATTTCATTGGCACCAGAAGTGCTTTAATACATAATATTGAAAGAAATGTCAAAGTTAAAATTAAAAAAAGGCGATACTGTAAAAGTAATATCTGGCGAATCCAGAGGCCAAGAAGGTAAAATTGTGTCTATTGATACAAAAAAAATGAGAATCATCATTGAAGGTGTAAACATGATTAGCAAACACGCTAAGCCAAGTGCACAAAATGCAAATGGTGGAATTATTAAACAAGAAGGTTCAATCCATATTTCGAACGTAATGTTTGTTGAAGGTGGTAAAACTGTTAGAATTGGTCGCGTTGTAAACGCAAAAACTAACAAAATTGAGCGTATTTCTAAAAAAACTAAGGAGGTAATTAAATAATGGCTGCAACGTATTCTCCACGATTAAAAGATAAATATAAATCTGATATCGTAAACAACTTAAAAAAACAATTCGAGTACTCTTCAGTAATGCAAGTACCGAAATTGCAAAAGATTTGTATTAACCAAGGTATTGGTGATGCAGTATCTGACAAGAAAATGATCGAATCTGCCGTAAAAGAAATGACTACCATTTCTGGACAAAAAGCGGTTCCTACATATTCTACAAAAGATATCTCAAACTTTAAATTACGTAAAGGTGTTGCTATTGGTGTACGTGTTACATTACGTGGTGATAAAATGTACGAATTTTTAGATCGTTTAATTGCTTCTTCTTTACCACGTATCCGTGATTTCAAAGGAGTTAGTGACAAAGGATTTGATGGCCGTGGTAACTATACTTTAGGTATTACTGAGCAAATCATTTTTCCTGAAATCGATATTGATAAAGTGAGCAAAATCCAGGGTATGGACATTACTTTTGTAACTTCTGCACCAACTGATAAAGAAGCTCATGCATTATTAACAGAATTTGGTATTCCTTTCAAAAAGAAATAGTATATTTACGCCCTGAAAAAAAGATAAAATGGCAAAAACAAACATGATCGCTCGCGATACAAAGAGAGCAAATTTAGTTAAACAATACGCAGAAAAACGCGCTGAATTAAAAGCAGCTGGAGATTCAATGGGCTTACAAAAGTTACCAAAAAATTCTTGTAAAGTAAGAATGCGTAACCGTTGTAAATTAACTGGACGTCCACGTGGATACATGAGAAATTTCGGTATCAGTCGTGTTACTTTCCGTGAGATGGTATTATTCGGTTTAATTCCGGGTGTTACTAAATCAAGTTTCTAAACAAAGAGTATTAATGTATAATTATCCTGAGGTCGGGATAACATATAAAAACAAATAAAATGACAGATACAATATCAGATTACCTAACGCGAGTTAGAAACGCTATTAGCGCAAACCACAGAATCGTAGAGATTCCAGCTTCAAACTTAAAAAAAGAAATTACTAAAATTCTTTTTGACAAAGGTTACATCCTTAACTACAAGTTCGAAGAAAACGAAAAAAAACAAGGTACTATTAAAATCGCTTTAAAGTACAATTCAGTAACTAAATTATCGGCTATCCGTACATTAGACAGAGTGTCTTCTCCAGGTTTACGTAAGTATTCTGGCGCTGCTACTATGCCTAAAGTATTAAATGGTTTAGGTGTTGCTATTATCTCTACATCAAAAGGTGTAATGACTGATAAAGAAGCACGTAAATTAAATGTAGGTGGCGAAGTTTTATGTTATATTTCATAATTTAGAGGGAGAAAAAAGATATGTCACGTATAGGAAAATTACCAATCACAATACCTGCAGGAGTAGAAGTTAACATAAATGGTACAACTGTTTCTGTAAAAGGTAAATTAGGAAGTTTAACACAAGTAGTTGATGCTGATATTACAGTAGCAATCGAAAATGGAAATATTAATGTTTCAAGACCAACGGAACACAAACGCCACAGATCATTGCACGGTTTATACCGTTCATTAATCGCTAACATGGTTACAGGTGTTTCTGAAGGGTACAAAACAGAACAAGAGTTAGTTGGGGTAGGTTACCGTGCATCTAACAAAGGTCAGTTATTAGAATTAGCTTTAGGTTACTCTCATAACATCGTATTTGAATTACCAGCAGAAATCAAAGTTACAACAGCATCAGAAAAAGGTCAAAACCCAAAAATTACTTTAGAGAGCTCAGATAAAGCTTTAATAGGTATGGTAGCGGCAAAAATCCGTAGCTTACGTAAACCTGAGCCGTATAAAGGAAAAGGTATCAAATTTACTGGCGAAATTTTACGCCGTAAAGCTGGTAAATCTGCAAGCAAAAAATAACATAATTCAATTAGTATTAATCATCTTTAAAAAACTCAAAAGATGGCACTGAATAAAAAAGAAAG
>JAYSTR010000158.1:0-22888 GCA_043719555.1 Bacteroidota bacterium
ATGATGCAATGCCATACGCCCGAAATATCAGAGTAAAACTTACGTAATGAACCATTATTACCAAAGTTGGTGTAATTTAAATCATTACAAAAATTTACAAATTCTGATACTGGTAATGTTCCTACTTGGTCGCTAAAATCAACAATTATACATAACCCTTTAATATTACCTGAAACTGTATTTATTGGTGTGCCATCTGTTTTATGAGTTGTTGTAATCGTTTTATGTTTCGTTGTTTCTTTACCGCCCTCTAGTATTTTTTTTGTTTCCTTTATAATTAAATCTCTGGCAGCATCTGTTATATCCTGATGTTTAGGATAAGATAGATCAAATCTCAACGATTGATTGTCATCTTTTTTACCAATATATTTAATTCCAGTAGAGATTAATTCTGATTTGGAGGCGTTTAATGTTGCGTAACAAATCCAATTAGTAGCTTTATCTCTAATAAGTGTATATCCGTCCAACCCTTCGGCGCGCATATAATACTCAGTACCATATAGTTTTACATCAACCATTGTGCCATCAGGTTGTTGAAATGCTTGTATATTTCCATTAAATGGAGCTGCCTCTATAGTTGTACTTATTAAAAAAAAGCCTACTACTAGTAATACGAGTTGTTTCATATTGGTTGTATTTTAATTTTGATAAATATAGGACTTTAACTCACGAAATAAAATCTGGTTATTTTATAAACAATCGGTTGAAAAATACGTTAATTAGGCATAGGAATTTCCTTAAATTTGTACCTCCTAAAAACATATTAAAATATGACAACTGATAAATTTGTTTCCCGTCACAACGGTCCGCGTGAAAATGAAATTAAACAAATGCTTGCTAAAATTGGTGTTTCATCAGTTGATGAATTAATTAACCAAACAGTGCCTGCAGGTATTCGTTTAAAACAACCATTGCAAGTTGCTCCGGCTTTAAGTGAGTATCAATATGCTAAACACTTAAAGGCCTTAGGTAAAAAGAATAAAGTGTTTCGTTCTTATATTGGCTTAGGCTATTACAACAATATTTTACCAGCAGTTATTCAGCGTAACGTTTTAGAAAATCCAGGCTGGTATACTGCTTACACACCTTACCAAGCGGAAATTGCACAAGGTCGTTTAGAGGCAATTTTAAATTTCCAAACGATGGTGATGGATTTAACAGCTATGCCAATTGCAAATGCCTCTTTATTAGATGAAGCAACAGCAGCTGCCGAAGCATTGTTTATGTTTTATAGCCACCGCAGTAAAACAAAAATTGCTAGTGGAGGAAATAAATTTTTTATCAGCAATACCGTTTTCCCACAAACTATTGATGTGGTGCGTACTCGTGCTGTGCCTTATGGTATTGAGTTAGTTGTTGCAGATGCAAATACAGTTTCATTAGATGATTCATTTTTTGGAGCTTTATTGCAGTATCCTGATATGAATGGCGAAATCAATAATTATAAAACATTTGTTGATATAGCTCACTCAAAAGAAATTCAAGTTTGCGTTGCTACTGATTTATTGGCATTAGCATTATTAACTCCTCCGGGTGAGTGGGGTGCAGATTGCGTAGTAGGTAACTCACAACGTTTTGGTGTGCCGTTAGGTTACGGTGGACCTCACGCTGCATTTTTCACGTGTAAAGAAGATTACAAGCGTTTAATCCCTGGTCGTATTATTGGAGTGTCGGTTGATGCTGAGGGGAATCCTGCATTACGTATGGCTTTACAAACACGCGAGCAACATATTAAACGTGATAAAGCAACATCTAATATTTGTACTGCACAGGCTTTATTAGCTATTATGGCAAGTATGTACGCAGTGTATCACGGGCAAGAAGGTATTAAAGCTATTGCCAATGGGGTGCATAATGCAACAGGTTTTGTAGCATCTGAATTACAAAAGTTGGGTTACGAGATAAAAACGAAATTATATTTTGATACAATTGTAGTAGCCGTTGCAGATTCAAATAAAATAAAAGTAATTGCGGAAGGAAAAGAAATAAACTTTAGATACATTGATGATAAACATGTTGGTATTTCATTAGACCAAACTGTTGAAGAGAGTGATGTAAACGATGTGATTGCTGTATTTGCAGAAGCATTAGGTAAAACATTTAATGTGGCAGAGTGTAAGGATTGTAACTTAATTCTAGCCTCTAGCTTAAAGCGTACTTCTTCTTTTTTAACGCATCCTACATTTAATACATATCATAGCGAAAGTGATATGATGCGTTACATTAAGCGTTTAGAAAATAAAGATTTATCATTAGTGCATTCGATGATTTCTTTAGGTTCTTGTACCATGAAATTAAATGCAGCATCAGAATTATTGCCTTTAACGTGGCCTGAGTTTGCTCACATTCATCCATTTGTGCCAATAGATCAAGCGCAAGGTTATACTGAGTTAATTGAGCAATTAAATAAAGATTTATCGGAAATTACAGGTTTTGCTCGTATGAGTTTTCAGCCAAACTCTGGTGCTCAAGGTGAGTATGCAGGCTTGATGGTTATTAGAGCATATCACATTGCAAACGGGCATGCAAATCGTAATGTAGCTTTAATTCCTTCTTCCGCTCACGGTACAAATCCTGCATCGGCTGCTATGGCAGGTATGCACATTGTTGTAACTAAGTGTGACGAAAAAGGAAATATTGATTTAGTTGATTTACGCGCTAAAGCTGAACAACATAAAGATAATTTATCTTGTTTAATGGTAACTTATCCTTCCACTCACGGAGTTTACGAAGAATCTATTACAGAAATCACAAAGTTAATTCACGATAATGGCGGCTTAGTATATATGGATGGTGCTAATATGAATGCACAAGTTGGTTTAACATCGCCAGGTAATATTGGTGCAGATGTTTGTCACTTAAATTTACATAAAACCTTTGCTATTCCTCACGGTGGTGGTGGACCAGGAATGGGACCAATTGGTGTAGTTGAAAAATTAGTACCGTTCTTACCTTCTCATACGATTATAAATACAAGTGGAGATAAAGGAATTACTGCAGTTTCAGCAGCACCTTATGGTAGCGCTTTAATTTTATTAATCTCTTATGGTTATATTAAAATGCTTGGTGGCGAAGGCGTTAAACAAGCAACAGAAATTGCTATTTTAAACGCTAACTATATGAAGGAAGTTTTATCTGGTAGCTACAAAATTTTATATACAGGTAAAAACGGACGTTGCGCTCACGAAATGATTTTAGATTGTAACGAATTTAAAATGGCTAGTGGTGTAGAGGTTGCTGATATAGCAAAACGTTTAATGGATTATGGTTTCCATGCTCCAACAGTTGCTTTCCCTGTAGTTAATACGTTAATGGTAGAGCCTACAGAGTCGGAATCAAAAGCAGAGTTGGATCGTTTTTGTGAAGCTATGATTTCAATACGAAATGAAATACAAGAAATTATTGATGGCAAATTTGATAAAGCTGATAACGTTATTAAAAATGCGCCACACACTTGCAAGTTAGTTGTTTCTGATAATTGGAAAAAACCATACTCTCGACAAAAAGCAGCATACCCATTACAATGGGTTGTAGCTAATAAATTTTGGCCAAGTGTTGCAAAAGTTGATAGCGCATATGGCGATAGAAATTTAGTATGTTCTTGTGCACCTATTGAAGCGTATATGGAAGAGGTAGTTGGAGCTTAACGATTTATTAATTAATAAAAAGCCTTTACTAAATAATAGTAAAGGCTTTTTTATTTGTTGTCTCTCGTCCTGAAATAGGTTGTCACCAAAACAACTTAAAAGATGGAAAACCAAGAAGAACAAAAGAAGAGGCGTAGTCAAAGAGATTACAGTTTAGTCTTTAAATTACAAGTAATATCTGAAGTAGAAAAAGGCGAGTTGAGTTACAAACAAGCTCAAAGGAAGTATGGCATTCAAGGAAGAAGTACGGTTTTGGTTTGGATACGAAAACATAGTATCTTAGACTGGAAAGAACTACCTGTAGTGATTCATAAAAAAACGCCAGAGCAAAAGATAAAAGAACTAGAAGCACTTCTTGCCGTAGAGAAGGAGAAGGTTCATGTATTGAATGTAGCTATCGATATAGCTGATGATATGCTAAAAACGGATATCAGAAAAAAGTATTTACCCAAACAATCAAAAAAGCAGTAGTCCCAATTAAAGGAATAAAGGGAATAAGTGCATTGTTTGGGTTAAGTAGACAATCCTATTATAAAAACAAAAGGAGTAGAGTAAAAAGAAACGCTGATTTAATAATTGTGCTAGACCTTGTCATGCGTATCCGCTGTAGAATGCCAAGAATAGGAACACGAAAACTCTATTATTTAATTAAAAATGAACTAATTGAATCAAACATTAAAATTGGAAGAGATGTACTATTTAATTTTTTAAGAGCAGAACACTTGCTGATAAAACCAAAGAGAAGCTATGTAAAAACAACTAATTCCAAACACTGGATGAAAAAACACCCAAATCTTATAAATGATTTGAAAGTAACAAAGCCTGAGCAGCTTTGGGTAAGCGACATCACTTATATCCAAACAGAACAAGGACATAATTATTTAAGTTTAATCACGGATGCATATTCTAAAAAAATAATGGGCTATGCGTTGTTAGATAATCTTAGCACAACAGGCCCATTAAAAGCGCTAGAATCAGCATTAAAAGCTAGGAAATATACACACGATTTAATCCATCACTCAGATAGAGGACTCCAATATTGCTCGGCAGACTACATCAATACATTAAAAAACAACAATGTAAAAATAAGTATGACGGAAAATGGAGATCCTTATGAAAATGCAATAGCAGAAAGGATTAATGGAATATTGAAGTATGAATTTTTAATCATAGATGGATTTTAAAACCATATAGAGGCTATAGAAGTAATCAAAGAGTCCGTTGGGATTTACAACGATGAACGCCCGCATTTAAGCTGCGAGATGCTAACGCCGAATCAAACACATTTACAACAAGAAATAAAAATAAAAAAATGGAAGAAAAAAACCTCGAAAGTTTTTACTTCCGAGGTTTAATTTAATGTAATTTTACAATCTAACCCGTGTCAACTTTTTTCAGGACTAGACATTGAAATGTAAAAAATAAAAACCGACATAATTTCTGTTTCTTTGCTATATGTCTCTGTATATAACCTCTCTTAATTCTGGCAGTAATGGTAATTGCTACTATGTTGCTAATACCAACGAAGCCGTTTTGGTAGATGTTGGCATTTCTTGTAAAGAAGTTGAAAAACGAATGGCTCGATTACAACTATCTTTTAGTAAAGTAAAAGCAATTTTTATTTCGCACGAGCATAGCGACCATATTAAAGGCGTTCAAATATTATCGAAAAAATATAGTATACCTGTTTACATTACAAAAAAAACCTTACAAAATTCGAATCTCGTTTTAGAAGATTATTTGGTTAAATCCTTTAATGAATTTGACTCAATATTAATTGGAAACTTAATTGTAAAACCTTTTCCTAAGCGTCATGATGCTTCTGATCCGTATAGTTTTGTGTTAGAAAACGATGGAGTAAAAGTGGGCGTGTTAACAGATATCGGTTCTGCATGTAATCACGTCATTGATAATTTTAAACAATGTCACGCTGTTTTTTTAGAGGCAAATTACGATGAACAGTTACTAGATAATGGGCATTATCCGTATTATTTAAAAGCACGCCTCAAAAGTGATAAAGGACATTTATCAAATACACAAGCCTTAGATTTATTTGTGAATCATAAACACGAAAGTATGAGTCTTGTTATTTTATCGCATTTATCTAAAGATAATAATTGCCCTATGATAGTAAGAGAGTTGTTTTCGAAACACGCCAATGATACCAAAGTTGTTGTAGCTTCTCGATTACAAGATACGGAAATATTTCATGTAACAGGTTCTCTAACGGATGATGTTACCTTTAATCCAAATGCCATTTTTCAAACTTCTTTATTTTAGGTAGTTTTGCTTTCGATTTATGATAGCTAAAACGTTTCATTTATATAAAACTTCTTTTAAAGGACTTTCAAAAGAGTCGTGGTTACTGTCGTTCATTATGCTTATCAATAGGAGTGGTACTATGGTGGTGCCATTTATGACGCTTTATTTAACCAGTAAAGAAATGCATCGTACCTTAAGCGAGGCAGGCTTTGTAATGATGCTATTTGGCTTAGGTTCTATTGTGGGGGCTTATTTCGGTGGAAAGTTTACAGATAAAGTTGGATTTCATAAAGTGCAATTAGTTACTCTATTGGGTGGAGGAATGATGTTTATTGTGCTCGGTCAAGTAAAATCCTATCCTCTTATTTGCGCTTGTACTTTTTTATTAAGTATGGTTAACGAAGCTTTTCGACCTGCTAATTCTTCTTCTATTGCACATTATAGTAATTCAGAAAACAGAACACGCTCATACTCTTTAAATCGTTTGGCCATTAACTTGGGCTGGGCTGTTGGAGCTTCTATTGGCGGATTGGTGGCGGCTTATAATTACGAATTATTGTTTTGGGTTGATGGTGTTACTAACATAGCAGCTGCCGGACTTTTGGTTTATTTTTTAAAGCCTGAAGTTGAAATCAAAAACAACGAACTAAAAATAAAAGATGTCATTGTACCCGAAACAATGTCGGCCTACAAAGATAAAACGTACTTATGGTTTTTGGTTTTAATGACTATGTTTTCCTGTTGCTTTGTACAATTGTTTACAACCATTCCTAAATATTTTAGAGATGATATGATGTTAAACGAGCGTTATATAGGACTTATTATGGCCATTAACGGAATTATCATAGTTGCTTTTGAAATGGTATTAGTATATGCTTTAGAAAAAAAGAATAAGAACACACAATGGATCATTATTGGATTAGTGCTTTGCGCTTTGTCTTTTTTAACGCTATTAATTCCGGGTAATGCTAAATTTATTTCGTTGGTAATGATATTGTTTATTACCGTTGGCGAAATAATGGCTATGCCTTTTATGAATGTGTTTTGGCTTCAACGCGCTAATGATAAAAATAGAGGGCAGTACGCTGCTTTGTACACCATTTCCTGGGGAGTAGGGAATACGCTGGGGCCTTTTTTAATTTCAATGTTAGTAGATGCATCTAGTTTTAAAGTCAGTTTTGTAGTATTGGCTTTTATACTCATAGTCTCAAGCCTTGGTTTTTATAAGCTAGGACTTAAAAAATCGTAATAATCAATCATCTCGATTGTTTGTATGGTGTTGATTTTTTTATTGAAAATGACCATTTTTTATAATGTAATAAATTCGTAAATTAGTACCGCAAAAAACAAATTAAATCTCTAATTCACTAAATAACCAACTCTATAATTAAATTACTATGGCATTCGACATTGAAATGATTAAGAAAGTTTACGCAAATATGCCTGCTCGTATCGAAGCGGCTCGTAAATCTTTAGGTCGCCCGTTAACGTTAGCAGAAAAAATATTGTATTCGCATTTAGATGCTGATATGAAATTAACGGATTATCCTCGCGGGTCATCGTATGTAGATTTTAATCCTGATAGAGTTGCTATGCAAGATGCTACGGCGCAAATGGCGTTATTGCAATTTATGCAAGCTGGTCGCCCAACGGTTGCTGTGCCTTCTTCAGTTCATTGCGATCACTTAATACAAGCAAAAGCTGGCGCTGCAACAGATTTAGATAGAGCGAAGCACGAAAGCGAAGAAGTATTCGATTTTTTAGCTTCTGTATCAAATAAATATGGTATTGGTTTTTGGAAACCAGGTGCTGGTATCATTCACCAAATTGTATTAGAAAACTACGCTTTCCCAGGTGGAATGATGATTGGTACCGATTCTCACACAGTTAATGCTGGTGGTTTAGGTATGATTGCAATTGGTGTTGGTGGAGCTGATGCTTGTGATGTAATGGCAGGTTTACCGTGGGAGCTAAAAATGCCAAAATTAATTGGTATTAAATTAACTGGTAAATTAAACGGTTGGGCAAGTGCTAAAGATGTCATTTTAAAAGTAGCCGGTATCTTAACTGTAAAAGGTGGTACTGATAAAGTTGTTGAATATTTTGGTGAAGGTGCTATTAGTCTTTCTTGTACTGGTAAAGGAACTATTTGTAATATGGGTGCCGAAATTGGCGCCACTACGTCTACATTTGGTTATGATGAAAGTATGAGTCGTTACTTAAGTGCAACTGGTCGTGCTGATGTTGCTGCCTTAGCTGATACAATTAAAGAACATTTAACTGGTGATGCTGAGGTTTATGCTAACCCATCTAAATATTTTGATGAAGTTATTGAAATTAATTTATCTGAATTAGAGCCTTATGTAAATGGTCCTTTTACCCCAGATTTAGCAACGCCTATTTCTCAATTAAAAGCAGCAGCTGAAAAAAATGGCTGGCCTTTAAAAATTGAAGCAGGTTTAATTGGTTCTTGTACAAACTCTTCTTACGAAGATATTTCTCGTGCGGTATCCTTAGCAAAACAAGTGTCTGCTAAAGGATTAAAATCTAAAGCAGAATTTATGATTAATCCAGGTTCTGAACAAATTCGTTACACTATTGAGCGTGATGGTTTCTTAGATGTATTTGCAGAAGTTGGCGCAACGGTATTTACTAATGCTTGCGGCCCTTGTATTGGCATGTGGGATAGAGTAGGTGCAGAGAAACAAGAGAAGAATACAATTATTCACTCTTTCAACCGTAACTTTGCTAAGCGTGCCGATGGCAATCCAAATACGTATGCATTTGTAGCGTCTCCTGAGATTGTAGCTGCTATGGCTATTGCAGGTGATTTAAGTTTTAATCCGTTAACAGATACATTAACAAACGATAAAGGAGTGCAAGTAAAATTAGACGAACCAACTGGTTACGAATTACCTCCTAAAGGTTTTGATGTGAAAGATGCAGGATATCAAGCGCCAGCAGCTGATGGAAGTAAAGTGGAAGTATTGGTAAACCCAACATCTAAACGTTTACAATTATTAGATCCTTTCGCAGCTTGGACAGGTGTAGACTTTAAAGGCTTAAAATTATTAATTAAAGCAAAAGGTAAATGTACCACCGATCATATTTCTATGGCTGGTCCATGGTTAAAATTCCGTGGTCACTTAGATAATATTTCTAACAACATGTTAATTGGTGCTGTTAATGCATTTAATGATAAAACAGATAACGTAAAAAATCAATTAACCGGTGTATATGCAGGAGTGCCAGTTGTACAACGCGATTACAAAGCTAACGGTATCGCTTCTATAGTTGTTGGTGATGAAAACTATGGTGAAGGTTCATCTCGTGAGCATGCAGCTATGGAGCCTCGTCATTTAGGTGTGAAAGTGGTATTAGTAAAATCATTTGCTCGTATACATGAAACTAACTTAAAAAAACAAGGTATGTTAGGAATTACATTTGCTAACACAGCTGATTACGATAAAATTAAAGAAGACGATAGTATTGATATTACTGGTTTAACAACGTTTGCACCAGGTATACAATTAACTATTACTTTAAACCATGCAGATGGCACTAAAGAAGATTTTAAAGTAAACCATAGCTATAATGCTCAACAAATTGAGTGGTTTAAAGCTGGCGGCGCTTTAAATATTATTAGAGCTTCTGTTAAGGCATAATTAATATTATTTATTGTAAAAAAACCTCCTGCTAATAACAGGAGGTTTTTTAGTTTTATTCACTTATTTAAGTGTAATTGGTTTATTATACTCCAAAAATAAATGCGATAAATTATTTCTCAATTTCTTTTAATTGATTTTTAAATTTATCCCAATCCATATTCCATGGGTCGGTTTTACGAACGGGTGCAATGTCGCTATGTCTTAGAACATAATTAATATGGTGCTTGGCTTTTATTTTTTTAATTAAAGCGAGTAACGTTTGAATTTGCTTTTCATTTGGGCCATCAGTATAAGAAGTCATTATTTCTATACCAATCGAACAGCTGTTTACATTTGTTCTTCCATCGGGTAAACTACTTTTGCCCGCATGGTATGAAATGTTTTGTTCATCCACTAATTGATACACCTTGCCGTCTCTGCCAATAACGTAGTGTGCTGATACTTTATAGGTCGAAAATTGTTTGATAACCAAATCAATATCATATTTATCACCACCAGAATTATTGAAAGTGGAATGTACGATCACAGCATCAATCTTACGGTTTTGATTTGCTTCGTATCCGAAATTCACCTTCTTATCAATAATGATTAATGAATCTCCAGGTAACGCGAAGGTATAAGTAGAGATTAAAAATAGAATAGTTATAATAAAAGATAGTTTCAATGCATTGAAATTTAAAGTGTAAAAACTAAATTAAGTATTTTTTATTAAGCATAAAGATACGGTTTATTACAACGCTTAATTTCTCGAAAAAGCTGTTTGTTTATAATCTGAGTAATAAAAACAGAGCATAAATGGTAGCCAACTAAAGTAATTGATGCCCATTACTACTAAATCAAGCATTATAAAAAGTAGTAATATGATAA
Organism: Bacteroidota bacterium; assembly: GCA_043719555.1. Lineage (GTDB taxonomy): Bacteria > Bacteroidota > Bacteroidia > B-17B0 > Aurantibacillaceae > UBA4416. Next base: position 10,445 of record JAYSTR010000158.1, read on the forward strand.
TTAAATGCTTGTCGTATTTTTTAGTAAAGTAGCCAATAACAAATAGTAGTTCTGCTAAAAACCCCGCTAGGTATAAACTAAATGATAAAGCGTTATGATTAATAATAAAACTAATGAGTTTACCATAAATTGCCTCGGGATTAATAGTTAATTGCGTTGCATGTTGGTGTAATAAAATGCCACTCATTTGTTCAGTATTTAATATGGATAATGTACGTATTTTCCACAGTGCTGCACTTACTATAATCGTAATAAAAATTAATCGTATAACGTTAACCGAAAAATGAAACCATTTGAAATCGTATTTATAAAATAGCACTGGCATAAAAAATAATGCGATGCATTGTTCGATACTTTGTATGCCTGTAATAGTAAGTAACAAGCAATATATAATATTAAATACAATAGTAGTAATGCAAATGCATTTTAAGAATTTATGATGCTTATTAAAACAAAAAATAATCCCAAAATTTAAAACTAAAAAAAGTGTATCTAATACATAACAACTCCAATAATGATTAATAATGAATTGATGAATGCTGGTTATCATCAATAGATTTAAGGTTACATCTAATTTGTTATAAAAAAAAATGGGCTCTACCTGAAACAACAAATGCTGCTCAAAGAACAGCCATATATAATTACCTACAAATAGTATTAAATAAAGTAGGGTGAATTGTTTAATATGTTTAGTTTCTAAAATCAATGCTATCAATAACTGTTTTTGTATGTACTAATTGCAACGTGCTATTTTTGTATATGTACAATTGTTGTTTAATTTTTATGGTGCTATTAGGTACAGTTGTTGAGTTGGGTAATTGGGTAAACAACCAATTCACAAATTGCTTATCTGAAATAGGATGAGTGTAATTTTGTTCCGACATTAACTTGCCAATATAAAAGGGCGTTAACGCCCTTTTCATCGTTGTATAAATTGCGTTGTTGTTTTTATGTTGATTTAAATACTTGGCTATGTTTTGTTGTACTCTATCAAGTTGGTTTTGCGTATAGAGTTTATAATCAATGGCTTTATTGTTATTATAAATTTGATAAACTAGTTGTGTATCGCTTGTGTAATAATTTTTGCTAAACATCCCATACTGATATATGGGCGATGCAACGGCTCCCCATTTATAAAACACAACCGTAGTAGCAAAAATGAAAATTGCTAAAATGGAAAACAAATATTTATTGTATATAAATAACTGCTTAAAAAACATATATCTTTTTATTAAGGGTTATAACAAATATAACTTAATAAAGGTCTCATTTCATAATTCGTAATGTAGTACATACATAAACACATACATTGGTATTGGTGCGGTAGGTTTTGTCAAAACGGAGTGAAATCTTAATTTTTCTGGAGGGAGTGCGAAGATGAGGCGCGAAGAAAAATGGATTTGGCGTTTTGACTTGGCTTTTTTGTTACTTTTTTTGCTAAGAAAAAAAGTAAGTAAGATGAAGAATACTTTATTAGTTATAAATTTGAGAAAACTTTATATCCATCATAATGAGCAAAAATCAAGAAATAGTTAGTGCGATGTTTCAATCCGATACCTTTAGTAAATGGTTAGGGATAGAAATTTTAAGCTCGGGTTTAGGATGCTGTAAACTTAAAATGACGATTACGAAAGATATGCTCAATGGTTTTGGTATGGCTCACGGAGGCATTTCGTATTCGTTTGCTGATAGCGCTTTGGCTTTTGCTTCTAATTCGCATGGCCAAAAATCGGTTTCCATCGAAACATCAATTTCGCACCTTTTGCCTTTAAAATTAAACGATGTTATTATTGCCGAGGCTAAAGAGGAGCATTGTTCTAATAAAATTGGCGTATATCATATTTCAGTAACTCGTGAGTCTGATAATCAACAAGTTGCATTGTTTAAAGGGACTGTTTATCGCACTTCGAAGCAATGGGAGTAATAAAATAAATAGTGATTTTGAGAGAAATTATTGACAATATTTTGATAATTACGTAAAATAACATTACATTTGCCCCCTACTTTTTAGCCTCTGGTTGCACGGTGCAGCGAATGCCAGAAATGACAAATATTAAAAAAAATAAGAAACAATGAGTTTATTATTAGATTACGTAAAAAAACAATTAGCTACAGAAGTAGCACATCCTAAATTCAAAGCTGGTGATACTATTACAGTTCACTACAAAATTAAAGAGGGTGATAAAGAGCGTATTCAGCAGTTTTCGGGCGTTGTAATTCAGCGTAAAAACGAAGCAGCTACTGCATCTTTTACAGTTCGTAAAATCTCTAACGGTATTGGCGTTGAGCGTATTTTCCCAGTATCATCTCCATTTATCGATAAAATCGAATTAAATAAAATTGGTATCGTTCGTAGAGCTCGTATTTACTATATCCGTACTCGTACTGGTAAAGCTGCACGTATCCGCGAAAAAATCCAACGCAATCCAAACAAAACTCCTAAAGCGTAGTTTGTATTATAATCTTCAAAAAGCCTCTCAAATTGAGAGGTTTTTTTTTTGCCCAATTTTTATATTTTTTAACGAACTGTAAGCGCTATCTTCGGCAATAAAAAGTAAATTTGTTTATTAATCTAAATTATAAAATGATCAATTTTTTTAAAATAGGGGTGGTTTTGGTGTCTTTTTCATCTTTCGCTCAAAATGCTAGTTTTTCTGTTACAGGGTCTCTAAAAGGTGTAAAAGATAACAGTTATGTGTATTTACACCACAAGTGGGATAATGCTAACTATACCGATAGCTCAAAAGTAAAAGCTGGTAAATTTTCGTTTATTGGAAAAACATTCGAGCCTAATATGTATTGGGTTACAAAGTCTAACAATAGCAACGAGCAACCTAACATTATATTTTTTGTAGATGGTGGTAAAACAACCCTTACAGGAAATATTGATTCGTTACCAATGGCAACAGTTAAAGGCGGGCAAACACAAAAAGATTACCAAGCCTATAACGAGGTAGTTAGAAGTTTCGGCGCAAAACAGCAAGCTATTGTGAATGACTATAATCAGGCGAAAGCAAATAATGATGCCAATGCAATGAATGCTAAATATGCCGAATATCAAGCGTTAGATGTTGAGATGAAAGCTGGTGTAAATAATTTTATTAAAACACACCCAAAATCAGCGGTGAGTGGTTATGCTATTTATTTTAATTATCAAAATGCTCCAAATGCTACAATCGAAGAGTTAGAAAGCGTTGTAGGACTTTTAGATAAAAACGCATTAAATACTAAATACGGTAAATTAGCTCAAGAAAAATTAAATCAACTTAAAGGAAATACCATTGGTAATGTGGCTACTAATTTTTCGCAGGCCGATCCAAATGGAAAAATGGTGAGTTTTTCTGATTTTAAAGGTAAATATGTATTAGTAGATTTTTGGGCAAGTTGGTGTGGCCCTTGTCGTGGCGAAAACCCTAATGTGGTTGCCGCATACAATAAATATAAGGCTAAAGGGTTTGAGGTGTTAGGCGTATCGTTTGATCAAAATAAAGATAAATGGTTACAAGCTGTAAAAGCTGATAACTTAACCTGGACTCAAGTAAGTGATTTAAAAGGTTGGGGAAATGAAGCGGCTAAAGTTTTTGGGATTTCAAGCATCCCTCAAAACTTATTACTGGATAAAGAAGGCAAAATTGTTGCTAAAAATCTTCGCGGAGCTGAATTAGACGCCAAATTAGAGGAAATAATAAAATAGATTTCTTTATAAACTTTCAACAATAATATTAAATTTGTTCACCAAAAAAATTAGGAATTAAGATATGAAAAAACGCACTATTGGATTTTACACTTTATCTGCCATTGCATTAACATCGGTTGCTCAAATTAGTGAGCCAGTTATTATGACCATTAATAACAAGCCAGTTTACAAAAGCGAATTCGAAAACGTTTATAAAAAAAATAGCGGTAAAGAAATCACTAAAGAACAAAAATCAGTAAAGGAATACGTTGATTTATTTTCGACATTTAAAATGAAAGTTTTTGAAGCTGAAGAGTTAGGATTAGATACAAATTCATCATTTAAAACTGAATTAGCGGGTTACCGTCGTCAGTTAGCAGCTCCTTATTTAACTGATAAAAATGTGAACGATGCATTAATTCAAGAAGCATACGATCGTATGAAAACTGAAATTAAGGCGTCGCATATTTTAATAAGAATTGAAGAAGATGCATTACCAAAAGATACATTAGAAGCCTACACACGTTTAATGATGATACGTGATGCAGCTTTAGGTAAAAATCCATCGTCGGCTAAAATTGCTGAACACGAAGCCTTATTAAAAAAATCATCAAGTGCGTTAACAAAAAATACTTCTCATAACGATAGCGTTGCTTACAAAGCAAAATCAGATGCGATAAAAAATTTAGCAAGTTATGCAGCAGGTACAGATAAATTTGGTGCTATTGCAAAAAGAACATCTGAAGATCCATCAGCAGTTGAAAATAGCGGTGATTTAGGTTATTTTACTTCTTTACAAATGGTGTATCCTTTTGAAAATGCGGCATATAAAACAAACGTAGGAGAAATTAGTATGCCAATTCGTACTCGTTTTGGATACCACATTATTAAGGTTGTTGATAAACGTGCAAGTCAAGGCGAAATTTTAACATCACATATTATGGTGAAATTCGCTAAGGATATGGGCGAAAAAGAAAAAGCAAATTTAAAAACTAAGATTGATGAAATTTATACAAAATTAAAAGCAGGCGAAAAATTTGAAGACTTAGCTCGTCAGTTTTCTGATGATAAACCAAGTGCTGAAAAAGGTGGTCAATTACAATGGTTTGGAAGTAGTCGTATGCCAATAGAATTTGAAAAAGCAGCATTTGCACTTAAAGCTAATGGCGAATATAGTGAACCTTTTACAACGGCTTATGGATGGCATATTGTAATGCGTAATGATAAAAAAGGCTTAGCTCCATTTGATGAAATGAAAGGCGATTTAAAACAACGTATAGGTAAAGATACTCGCACACAAGCTGGCAAATCATCATTAATTGAGAAAATTAAAAAAGAAAATGGCTTTAAAGATAATGCTGTAGCTCGTAATGAGTTTGCAAAAGTATTAGATTCGTCAATCTATCAAGGTAGATGGGAAGCTAGTAAAGCAAGTAAATTAGGCAACAAAGAATTATTTGTTTTAGGTGGTAAAACATTTACTCAAAACGATTTCGCTTCGTATATTGAAACTCATCAAACTACTCGTCCGCAAATTGATAACAATATGTTTATTCAACAATCGTATAAAGAGTTTGTAAACGAAACAGTAATTAATTTCGAAGATTCTAAATTAGAATCTAAATACCCTGAGTTTCGTAATTTATTAAAAGAATACCGCGATGGTATTTTATTATTTGATTTAACTGAGCAAAAGGTTTGGGGTAAAGCAGTGAAAGATACAGTTGGTTTAAAATCATTTTATGAAAAAAATAAAAACAACTATTTATGGGATGAGCGTGCTGATGTTACTACTTATAAATGTGTGAATGATAAAGTGGCTAAAGAAGTTAGAACTTTATTGAAAAAGAAAAAAGATGAAAAAACGATTGTAGAAACAGTAAATAAAACGTCTCAATTAAATGTTACAGCTGAATCTATTACTTACCTAAAAGGTGAAAATAAAGCCGTTGATGCGGTTTGGAAAGAAGGCGTTTTTGCTGATAATATTAAAGAAGGTACTGATGGAAAATCAACTGTTTTAGTAATTAATAAAATCATGCCTAAAACACCTAAAACAATTAATGAGGCAAAAGGTTTAATTACGGCCGATTACCAAAACTATTTAGAAAAAGAATGGTTATCATATTTAAAAAATAAATATTCGGTTGCGGTTAAAGATGACGTTTTAAGCACTGTAAAATAATTAATTAGTAAACATTAATCGTTTCTAAAATTAACCACTCTTTTTTGTCACATCGAGCGGAGTCGAGATGTAAGCATATAGAGTAGATGTTCTCGACTACGCTCGAACTGACAGGTTAGATTTTAGAAACGATTTTTTATAGATAGCTTTTTTTGAAATTTAATAATTACATATTTTTTATTGTTGTATTTATAGGTTTAATTGCTTGTAATAAAAACGTGCAATCTAATAATTCGGCAAGTGAAGATGTTGCAGCGAAAATTAACACGAGTGAATTAACGAAAGAGGAATTACTAAGCAGAATGCCAAAAGCATTATCAGGAGAAGATAGCATCGTTTTTAAAACAAATTTAATTAATCACTGGGCAAGCGATGAGGTGTTTTATCAGCAAGCGATTAAATATTTAAGTGAAGATGAAATTACTATTGATAAAGAAGTTGAAGCCTATAAGCATGAATTAATAGCGTTTAAATTTCAACAAAAATTAATAGCCGAAAAGTTAGATACATTAATTACGGATGCTCAGATTGAAACATACTATAATGCTAATGCGGAAAGCTTTATGCTTAAAAGTAATATTGTAAAAGTGTTATACATTAAAACGCCTATTACAATTCCTAATATCGAAAAATTTAAAAAACTTTGTTACTCTTCAAACCCAAAAGATTTAGCTCAATTAAATGATTTATGTATACAGTACGCAAATAATTTTTACATGAATGATAACACCTGGTTATTGTTTGATGATTTGAAAAAAGAAATGTATCAATTAAACGAAACGCCAGAGTATAGTATACAGGCAGGTAAAACGTTTGAGTTTACAGATGAACGGAATTTTTATTTTTTAAAAATAATTGATGTAAAAAGTAAAAACACACAATCGCCATTAAACTTTGAAAAGGCAAACATTCGTAATATGATATTCAATCAACGAAAACAACAATTGATAAGCAACATTAAGAAAGATTTTTTTGATAAAGCCCTTACCAATAAAGAATTAATAATTAATAACTAACTTTAGCTAATGAACTTTAAACTTTCCGTTTTATTTATTTTTTTATCCGTTATCACCTTTGCGCAACCTCAAATTTTAGATAAGGTTATTGCTATAGTTGGTAAAAATCCTTTGTTGTTATCTGAAGTAGAAACAACGATCTTGCAACAAAAAGAAAAATCTACTGAAAACTCTAGATGTAAAGTATTTGAAGATTTATTGTTTCAAAAACTATTATTAGCTCAGGCTGATAGAGATAGTTTAACGGTTACTGATGGTGAAGTAGACGGTGAGTTAAATCGCCGTATACAGTACTACGTTGGGATGCTTGGTAGTGAAGAAAAATTTGAAGAGTTTTATGGTAAACGTATTTCTGTTTTTAAAGATGAATTAAGAGATGATGTAAAAAATCAATTATTAACTCAAAAAATGCAACAAAAAATTACTGGAGATAATAAATTAACACCAAGTGAGATACGTGCTTTTTATAATTCTCAAAATAAAGATAGTTTACCGTTAATAAATTCGGAAGTAGAAATTGGACATATTGTTGCTAAGCCGCCAATATCATTTGAAGCGAAACAACAAGTAAAAGCAGATTTAGAAAAACACCGTCAGCGTGTAATCAATGGAGAAAGTATGAGCGTGCTTTGTGCTTTGTATAGTGAGGACCCAGGTTCTGCAAAAAATGGTGGACGATATGAAACTGTAATGCGCGGACAAATGGTTCCTGAATTTGAAGCGGTTGCATTTAAATTAAAGCAAGGCGAAGTATCAGAAATTTTCGAAACAAGTTACGGGTATCACTTTATGCAATTGGTAGCGCGTAAAGGAGAGTCAGTTGATGTGCGTCATTTATTAATGTCTCCAAAAATTTCGCAATTAGATGTTTTAAAAGCACGTAATAAATTAGATAGCTTACAGAAATTATTAGTTGATGGAACTATTAAGTTTAATGAAACAGCTTTAAAGTTTAGTGATGATAAAGACACTAAACAAAATGGAGGTATGATTGTAAATCCTCAATCAAATAGTACTAAGTGGGAAATAGAAGAGTTAGGGCAAACTGATCAAAACATCGTATTTATTTTAGATAAAATGCAAGTAGGTGAGGTTAGTCCTGTAATGCAGTATACTGGTTCTGATGGAAAACAAGGATGGAGAATCCTTCAGCTTAAATCGCGCACAGAGCCTCATAAAGCTAATTTAAAAGACGATTATAGTAAATTACAAACGATGGCAACGTTTACTAAACAAAAAACGGCTATGACAGATTGGATTACTAAACGCTCTAAAACAACGTATATTAAAATTGATAATGATTTTAATAGTTGTAAATTGGAATACAAATGGGTGATTAATCCATAATTATTTAATCAATTGTCTCTTCGGGCGTAGTCGAGACGTTGTTGTTATTGTTCTCTACTACGCTCGAACTGAAAAAATAAATAAGACATTATGAATTATAAAAACGATGTAGAAGCTATAGATGCTTTTGTAGTAAAGTATAAGGAATTAAATACAGAGATTGCAAAAGTTATTATCGGACAAAATGATACAGTTAAAAATGTATTGATTTCTATTTTTTGCAAAGGCCATTGTTTATTGGTTGGTGTACCTGGTTTGGCTAAAACTTTATTAGTAAACACCATTGCCGATGTATTAGGTTTATCGTTTAATCGTATACAATTTACACCCGATTTAATGCCGAGTGATATTGTGGGTTCTGAAATTTTAGATGAGCAACGTAATTTTAAATTCATTAAAGGGCCTTTGTTTGCAAACATTGTATTAGCCGATGAGATAAATCGTACGCCACCAAAAACACAAGCAGCTTTATTAGAAGCGATGCAAGAACGTTGTGTTACAGCAGCTGGAAAAAAGTATGAATTAGGAAATCCATTTTTTGTATTAGCAACTCAAAACCCTATAGAACAAGAAGGAACTTATCCTTTGCCTGAGGCACAGTTAGATCGTTTTATGTTTAACGTGTGGTTAGATTACCCCAGCTTTGCAGAAGAATTAGAAGTTGTGAAAAGTACAACCTCCGATAAAAAAGTAGAACTTAATAAAATAATTTCAGCCGAAGAGATTTTATATTTTCAAACGCTAATTCGCAAAATACCTGTAGCAGATAATGTTTTGGAGTATGCTGTAAAGTTGGTAAACAAAACACGTTTAAATTCTGAATACAGTTCTGATGTAGCAAAAAAATATTTAGCTTGGGGAGCTGGTCCACGTGCTTCGCAGTTTTTAGTACTTGGTGCTAAGTGCCACGCGGCTATTAATGGAAAATATAGCCCGGATATTGAAGATGTAAAAGCAGTAGCAAATTCTATTTTACGTCATCGTATTATTCGTAATTATAAAGCGGAAGCCGAAGGTGTAAGTATAGAAAATATTATAGAGCAGTTAAAATAATTGTCAATTTAATAATGAGTTAGTTTGACAATGTTCATTATAAATCACTAAATCAAAAACTAAAAAATGAGTAAACTAATTTTAGCCAATGATGGCATTGATGCAGTAGGAAAAAAATTATTAGAAAATGCTGGATTTACTGTAGTTACAGAAAAAGTAGCACAAGAAAATTTGGCACAGGAATTAAACGATAAAGGCTATGTGGCCTTAACGGTTCGTAGTGCAACTAAAGTTCGTAAGGAAGTAATAGATGCCTGTCCTCATTTAAAAGTGATAGGACGTGGTGGAGTAGGGATGGACAACATAGATGTAGATTATGCGCGCAGTAAGGGGTTACAGGTTATTAATACACCCGCAGCATCGAGTAATTCGGTTGCGGAATTAGTATTTGCGCATTTATTTAATGCGGTGCGATTTGTATATGATAGTAACAGAACAATGCCAGTTGTTGGTCATACCAAATTTGAAGAATTAAAAAAGAATTATAGCAAAGGTGTTGAGCTAAGTGGTAAAACTATGGGTATTATAGGTTTTGGACGCATCGGTCAATACACAGCTAAAATTGCTTTGGGTTGTGGAATGAAAGTTTTAGCTTACGATCCATTTGTGAAAGAGGCGAATTTGCATTTAGATATTTATGGTACGAATGGTGTTGATGTGAAAATTGATACAGTTACTTTGGATGAGTTAATAGCCAATTCGGATATGATATCAATGCACGTACCAGGCGGAAAAATGATTACTGAAAAAGAAATTAATATGATGAAGCAAGGTGTTATTTTAGTAAATGCATCACGTGGGGGAGTTATTGATGAAACAGATTTAGTAAATGGATTAAACTCTGGTAAAATTGCACACGTTTGTTTAGATGTATTTGAAAATGAACCAACACCAAGCGAAGCTTTATTAAAACATGCTAAAATATCATTAACACCACACATTGGCGCTGCCACTAACGAAGCCCAAGAGCGCATCGGTGTTGAATTGGCCGAAAAATTAATAGCTGCATTAAACTAATAAAATCCTTAATTACACCTGTTAAGTATAATAGCAGTTTGCTAAAACTTGACAGGTGTTTTTTAATTATAAATACTATGAAACATCTATTTAAACTAATCATTCTTGCAGTAGTAATAACCAGTTGTACATCAACCACGACAAATAATGTAGCATTGATTACAAATAAAAGTACTGTAAAAGATACAACACCGAGAGTGACAGGTATTGGCGGTATATTTTTTAAAACAAAAAACGTGAAAGCTACAAAAGACTGGTACGGTAAACATTTAGGTTTAACTATTGATCAATACGGTTGCCCATTTGAGGTTAGAAATGCGAATAATCCTAATGAAATTAATTATTTAGAATGGAGTGCATTTAATGAAAAGACTGATTATTTTGAACCTTCTAAAAAAGAGTTTATGATAAATTATAGAGTTCAAAATATTGAAGGCTTAGTTCGTAATTTAAAAAAGAGTGGCGTAACTATTGTAGATACTATACTAACCGTTGATTACGGTAAGTTTGTACACATTATGGATGCTGATGGCAATAAAATAGAGCTATGGGAACCAGTTGATAGTGTGCTGACCAAAATTGGTTCTAAAACCACAAAGTAAATGAAATTTCTTTCGTTATTATTTATTGTACTAACGTTTTCTTCTTTGGCTCAATCAAAAATAAAAATTGTGCGAGAAGATAATCGCTTGTTGTTTTTTCAGGTTGGTACTAAAAATGATACAGTGATTAAAAATAAAATGGATTTGTTTTTAATTCATATTCCTGATAGTATAAAAAAACATACACAATTATTTGTTACTAATGGACAGTTTATGACCGTTGGGAATGATAGTATTTATAAGTTAAAGTTTGTAAGCGGAATGAAATATTCCCACTCTAAGCCAGATTCAGTATTTAATACGCTGGTCGAGGGAAACACGACTCGTTCAAAAGTAATTACAGTAAAATTGAATAATACAGCTACTCAAAAAACTATTTTCACGAATACATTTTTTGTTAAGTAAGCAATGAAACTACATCGTTTCTTTTAACTGTAAATACATCTCATTAAAACGCGTTCGTACTTTTTCAATAAATGTAGTATTGATTAGCGTTTTTAAATTTTCAACTGATTTAACATCAGCTGTGTAAAATTTAAAAGCTTGTTCCATTGGTCCAGCTTCAAACTTTACAATAAATTTATCGTTCATCTGAAAAATAGAAATAGAAATTGATTCGTGAGGGATAGTATCAATAATACGCATAATAGTTTTAGTCTTTTTGAAATGCTTTCTTAAAATTTAATAAGCTTTTAATAACGCCTGTTGGAGTTGTTGCTTGATCGCCATCTTGATGAATGCGCCCTAACAAGGCTTTTGCAAGAGCAATATAATGGTATTTACCAGCGCGTTTTAAGGCTTCTTCGGCTTTATCATCACCATTAATAATGTTGGCCGTAGCAGCCCAATCAAAAGCTTTTGAATCAATTAAAAATTTAAATGCTTTTTCATCATCCCAAATGGCATTGACAAAAGCAGCCAACACAAAGTATTTACCTTCAATTAAATATTTAAAGGCTTTTTTGTCATCTCTCACAGCATCAAGCACAGCAATTAACTCTCGGTAATTATTATTAATTAACCAGTTAAAGGATTCTACATCGCCGTGCACGTGTTTACCTAAATGTTCGATAGCTAAGGTTGGATAATTTTTCATGATATACTAAGGTACGAAAAAATTAATCTTGCCAATCAGCAATAAATAAATTTGTATCACGTGTACCACCATTATTTCTATTCGAAGAAAAAATTATTTTTTTACCATTTGGAGAAAACATCGGAAACGCGTTAAACATACTTTGATTGGTAATTTGTTCTAAACCAGTTCCATCTTCATTCACCATAAATAATTGAAAATCGTAACCCTTTTTGCTATGATGGTTACTGGAGAAAATAATTTTTTTACCACTGGGATGATAAAACGGCGCCCAGTTTGCTTTACCTAAATGTGTTATTTGTTTTAAATCGCTTCCATCTATATTGCAAGTATAAATTTCCATAGTAGTTGGAGCAACTAAACCTTGAGCTAATAATTCTTTATATTCTTTTACTTCAGTTTCTTCGGTTGGTCGAGATGCTCTAAATACTAACTTCTTCCCATCTGGCGAA
>JAYSTR010000159.1:0-8683 GCA_043719555.1 Bacteroidota bacterium
TTAACCCTGAAACGTTACGTAAATTAACAGGAGATGACTCCATTGATTTTGAAAAATTTAGAAAATACTGTTACTATTTAAGCAACGATTTTATTTTAACACACGAAGGCTATGAGTTATATTACCGTGTAATGGATTGTTATTACCGTTGGAAAGATGAAGGTAAGGGAGGTAATAGGTAATTAAAATAGGTTTTGTTTGTTGCATCGAGCTCGTGTGGATTTGCAATCTGTACTCTAATATAAAATAAATTATAAAATGAATAACAATAATGAAATAAAATATATGGTCACGGATTGCAAATCGGCGATAGTGGGTTTTTAGATTAAACTTATGAAAACATTTTTAACTTTATTTATTACATTTTTTTTATCATTTATTTCATATTGTCAAACATCTGATAGTATTTATATTACAAGTATAGAATTTGAAATAACCTTTAAAAGGTTTAATTTAAATGAATTGAAAATCCCATTTAAAAACGGAAATGGTTATTTTATTTTAAAAGCAGGCAGTGATTTCATTAAATACAATGTAAAAGTATATGATAAAAAAAACAGATTGAGAGAAGAAGGAAAACTTATAAAAACAATAATTTTTAGCGATTCTAGTTTTATATATTCTGGTAGAATTGGCGACACAGATGAAACTAGTATAAAAGAATTTTCAGGTATAAAGCATTATACATACTTAGTTAAAGATGGTACGTGGGTTCAGTATAATGCTCAAAAGAAGCTAATAAAAGAAGTGAATTTCGCAAACAAATCATACAATGATGATTATATACATTACGAGTTTAAGCGGGTAAAAAAAAGAATTAAAAAGAAAAATTTTATAAAATATCTTTCAGGAAATTATACGATTTTGATTAGTACTGCTGATTGGGTAAAACATAGTCCATATCGATAAGATGTACCTGCGTCAAATAAGTCAGCTCGTGTGGATTTGCAATCTGTTCACTATTTTTTGCCCTTGTTGGTGTTATCACCAACAAAATTAAATCAATAATAACTAAAACGTTGGTGATAACACCAACGTTGGCATCAAGGTAAAAAAACCGATTGCATGAGCTGGGCAGTCGAGATGTTTTAAATTACTGTTCTCGACTTCGCTCGAACTGACAAAATAAAAAAGGCTTCACTAAAATTTAGTAAAGCCTTTTTGTTTTTTTAATAAACTGAGTGTATTAGCTGATGATATCAAAACCAGTATATGGCACTAATATTTTTGGTATTTTAATACCAGCTTCTGTTTGATTGTTTTCCAATAAACTAGCCACAATACGAGGCAAGGCTAAAGCACTTCCATTAAGGCTATGTGCTAATTGAGTTTTTCCATCGGCGCCTTTAAAACGGCATTTTAAACGATTTGTTTGAAACGTCTCAAAGTTTGATACAGAGCTAACTTCTAACCAACGTTGTTGTGCGGCACTCCATACTTCTAAGTCGTAAGTTAAGGCAGAACCAAAACTCATATCGCCACCACATAATTTTAAAATACGGTATGGTAATTCTAAATCATTTAATAATTCGCAAACATACCCTAACATATTTTCTAATGTTTCGTATGATTTTTCAGGATGCGTAATTTGTACAATTTCTACTTTATCAAATTGATGTAAACGATTTAATCCACGCACATCTTTTCCGTAACTTCCTGCTTCTCTACGGAAACAAGGCGTGTAGCCACAATTTTTAATTGGCAAATCACTTTCTTTTAAAATAACATCACGGTAAATATTTGTAATAGGAACTTCAGCCGTTGGTATTAAATACAAATCATCAACTTGGCAATGATACATTTGCCCTTCCTTATCAGGTAATTGTCCAGTGCCATAGCCACTATCCGCATTCACTAAAATAGGAGGTTGTACTTCGTTATATCCGCGTGCAGTTGCTTTATCTAAAAAATAATTAATTAAGGCACGTTGTAAACGCGCACCTTTGCCTTTGTATACAGGGAATCCAGCGCCCGTTAACTTTACGCCTAATTCAAAATCAATTAAATCGTATTTGGTTGTTAGTTCCCAGTGTGGTTGTGCACCTGCGTGTAAGGTAGGAATAGTGCCGTGTTGAGATACTGTTAAATTATCTTCAGGAGTTTTACCAACTGGTACAGTTAAGTTTGGTGTATTTGGTACCGTTACTAAAATTGCCTGAATTTCTTTTTCGATGTTACTTAATGTTTCATCAAATTGTTTTTCAGATGATTTTAATTCAGCCGTTTTTGCTTTTAATCCTTCAGCTTCATCCTTTTTGCCAGCCTTCATTAATTCGCCAATTTGTTTTGCGATGCCATTGGCTTCTGCTTTTAAATCGTCGGCTTGGCGTTGTGCCGCTTTACGTTTATTATCTAATTCAATGATGGTATTAATAATAGATTCAGCATCTTTAAAATTTTTGATGGCTAAACGTTTTAATACATCTTCTTTATTATCGCGTATGTAGGCTAATTGTAACATATTAGTTTTTTTGAATGTAAATTTAATTTTTTTCTACGATGGTTTTAATATTTTCTAAAACCATTTTCCAGTTTTCTATCGAATGATTTTTTTGCTCTTCGGTTTTAAAGCCTTCTTGCTTAATAGTTAATATAACATTCGCTTTATCAGCTTTAAGGCTATACGTTATTGTTGCATAGTTTTCTGGCTTATCTTCTGTTCCCGACATCGAACTCCAATACGAATATTGTAATTCCTTTTCGAAATTATTTTTTAAGATAACGCCTTTGTCCTCATAAGCATTACCTTCCCACACACCTGCAAAAATCACAGGGCTTCCAACTTGCCAAGTTGATTCGGCTTCGGTCCCAAAAAAATATTCACGGATTACATCTGGATTTGTCAACGCATCCCATACTTTTGATAGTGGAGATGCCATCGTAACACTGATTTCTAAAGAAAAATTTGCACTCATAATAGTTATTTTTTTAATGTTACAGAAACAGTAAAAGCCCATTCACCAAAAGGCGAATGGGCTTTTAGTTTTATAATACGTTGTTAATTACGCTTGAGTAGGAACAACAGATACATACGATCTATCGTCTTTTTTCTTTTTGAATATAACAGTACCATCAACCAAAGCAAATAATGTATGGTCTTTTCCTAAACCTACATTTTCACCTGGATTGTGTCTTGTACCTCTTTGGCGAACAATAATGTTACCAGAAATACAAGCTTGACCGCCATAAATTTTAACGCCTAAACGTTTGCTATGAGATTCGCGGCCGTTGTTTGTGGAACCCGCTCCTTTTTTATGTGCCATTTTATTTTGTTTTAATTTGTTATTATAAACTTTAAATGCGTGTTGAATTTACATACAACAGAAGCTCATTTATTATTCTTCAGTTTTTTTAGCTGCTTTTTTTGCAGGTGCTTTTTTAGCTGCTGCTTTTTTTGGAGCTGCTTTTTTAGCTGGAGCTTTTGCTACTACTTCTTTAACTTCTGCGTCTTTTTTAACGATAGTTGAAGAGATAGAACGTACTGCTTTTTCAGCTTTTAATTCGTCTTTCAACGTTTCACCTTTAGTTAAAATTCCTTGAATTAAAACTTGAGTTAAGTGTTGACGGTGGTTATTCCATTTTTGGTAACCTTTACGACGTAATTTTTTAAATACGATAACTTTATCGCCTTTAAGGTGTTCGATAATCGTTGCTGATACTTTCGCACCATCAACCGTTGGGTTTCCAACAGAGATTTTACCATCATTTTCAATTAAGAAAACTTTGTCAAACTCTACTTTAGAACCCTCATTAGCATCTAGGCGGTGAACGTAAACTTTGTTGCCACGTTCCACTTTAAATTGTTGCCCTGCTATTTCTACAATTGCATACATGAGTGTTAATTTTAATTGTTAATAATTTTTTTAAGGACGGCAAAGATATATAGTTTTTTGTATTTCCCAAAGCTTTTGGGGTATTTTCTTCAATTATTTAACAGTTCTTTTTCCATTTATCATCCAAATGCCAGCAATAATAACCCCTACCGTTACAATTTGCATCATATTAATGGTTTCGTTATCAAATAATCCCCAGCAAATGGCTACTATAGGTATTAAATAAGTGCAACTAGCTGCAAATAAAGTCCCCGACCATTTAATGAGCGTATTGTAAACAACAACCGATAGGGCAGAACCCACAATAGCCAAAATACTAATGTAACCTAAAGAACTTAACCCTTCTGGATGATTTTGGGCATGTGCTACCACATCTGTAAATCCAAACAAATAAATGGCGGCAATAGGGCCAATTAAGGTAAACGACCAGGTTGTTGCTTTCAAGGAATCAATATCACCTAAATACGTTTTAATACCATTTACGCTAATAGCATAACATAACGTGGCAGCAACTACCAGTAAACTGTATAATACATTTTGAGATTGGTTTTGACCATTATTTGTGTCAAATAAAACTAAGGCAATGGCACCAATAAAGCCAAGGGTTACGCCAATAATTTGATGACGATTTATAGAACTTTTGTATATAAAAACACCAATCATAACCGTAAAAATTGGCGTTAAGGCATTTAACATTCCCGTTAAACTGCTACTAATTTGAGTTTCGGCCTTGGTAAATAAAAAGGCAGGAATAAGGTTGCCAAAAACGCCCATTAACAATAAGCCTTTTAAATTCTTTTTTAAATCTATTTGCTGATATTTAAGTAAAAAAGGCATCATAAATACGGATGCAATGGTGATACGCAAACCAGCAACTTCATCACTTGTAAATGCTACAAGCCCTTTTTTCATTAAGATGAAAGAACTACCCCAAACTAGTGAAAGCGCAATTAATATAATCCAAGATTTTAACTTAATACTCATAGCAATTTGCAAATGTAGGTTTTAACAGTCAAAAATTAATAAGTATTTTTTTGAAATTAAAGACTGATTATTTTGTTTGTGGCACAAAAATTGTAATTTCGCGTTTCGATAAAAAACAAATAAGTATTAAACAAATAAAAAAACAATATGAAAACAAGCATTAAATCGTTAGTAGTAGCCTCTAGTTTAGCTTCTGGAGCTTTATTGGCTCAAGAAACAATGGACCTTAAGGCTTCTGCCTCTGTTCCACCAACTTTTTATCATCAGGTAGCTTTAGCAAGCGGTTTCTCTAATGCTAATGGCGCAACGGTAGATTTATTTTCTAAAAACGGAAAAGATGTCGTTTCTGTTCCTAATAATTATGTAGGTTCTCAGGATGCAGTTTCGGGTGATGCTTATTTTGGGTTAATTACATACTATGGTACAACTAGTTTAAGTCTTAAAAAAGGGATTGAGTCTGGTTTATCTGATTTTTCTTCAGATGATGCTGTAAACTATGGCGAGTTTTTACAAGCTAGTTTACCAAAAAATTTATCAGCAGGAAAAGAGTATGAAATTTCTATCAAAGTTAGTTTAGCTGATAATTCAGGTTTTGCTACTTCTGGTTGGGGAGCTTATTTTTCTGATAACGCTTTAACTGGATCTAATAACATGCGTTTAACAGTTACTCCACAAATTTCTTTTTCTGATATGGTTAAAGATAAAAGTGCTTGGACAGAGTTAAAAGCTAAATTTAAAGCTACTGGTTCTGAAAAATTCATGACTATTGGTTGTTTTAATAATGGTTACAAATCTGAAAACATTGGTGGTGGTAAAGGATTTGCTGGTAACAAAGCCTATTACTATGTTTCTGCTTTAATGATTACTGAAGTAGCAATGGATAGAGATAAAGATGGTGTTTTAGATAAAGACGACAAATGTCCAGATGTAGCAGGTTTAGCAAATTTTGCAGGTTGCCCTGATACTGATGGAGATGGCGTTCAAGATAGCGAAGATAAATGCCCTACTGTTGCTGGGTTAAGTAACTTTAAAGGTTGCCCTGATACTGATGGTGATGGTATTCAAGATAGCGAAGATAAATGCCCTACTGTTGCAGGTATTGCAGCACAATATGGTTGCCCAGAAATGAAAATTGACAAAAAAGCTTTAGAAGTATTTACTAAAGCGATGAGCGGAGTTCAATTTGAATCAGGTAAAGATATTATTAAGAAAACTTCTTATGGTATTTTAGATAATGTTGTAACTGTATTAAAAGAAAATCCAACTTGGTTTACAACTATTGAAGGACATACTGACAATGCTGGTAATGTTGTTAAAAACAAAGAATTGTCTCAAAAACGTGCAGTTGCAGTTGAGAAATATTTAGTTGATCATGGTTGTAATGACGCGATGTTAACCCCAATGGGTTACGGAGTTGAAAGACCAATTGCTGATAACAAAACAGCAGCTGGTAAAGCTAAAAATCGTCGTGTTGAGTTTAAAGTAACTTACGCACAATAGTATTAAGTTAAATATAATTTAAAACCCTCGCAATTAAAGTTGTGAGGGTTTTTTGTTTTAAAGTTCGCGGGAAAGGTTTTAATTATAATACTAGTTTCATCATAATATCTGTTTGTTCATCAGAGCCCAATTTAAAAATATGCTTATCAAATTCTACAAAGCCATTTTTTTTATAAAAGCGAATTGCTCGCGGGTTTTCTTCCCAAACTCCTAGCCATATATAATTTACTTTTGTTTGCGTGGCTACTTGCAACGCTTTATTGTATAAGGCTTTGCCAACATCCTTTCCGTGAAATTCTTTTAATACATAAATGCGTTCAATTTCAAGAGCATTCTGATTTTTGAGTTCCGTTTGAGCTTCGCCAACATTGAGTTTTAAATAACCAATAACGTTTTGATTTTGCTCAGCTACATAAAATTGAGAATTGGGATTTGATAGTTCTTCGGAAAGTTTAGCATCAGTAAACTCGTTATCCAAATACGTTTGCATATTCTCCTTGGTATTTACCTCTGCAAAGGTTTCGAAAAAAGTAATTTTACCAATGGCTTGTAATTGTACAATGTCAGTAAGGCCAATTTGTTTAATGCTGATAGTATCCATTGTAGCTTTTATTTATACGAACACATTTGTGTATTATGAATATACAAAAGGTTTTGATTAAAGTAAAGGTGAATTAAATTTTATGTTTTATTGATTTAAAGCCTTGCATAACCAAGCTTTTCAATATCTAATACATCTTTTGTTAAATGAGTTTTACCGTTACTTAAAACATATAAATGATCACTGACATCAATAATGTGTTTGTAGCTATGATCGGTGATAAGTATGCCTTTGTTTAGTTTTTCTTCTGCAATGATGTGTTTAATTTTTTCAATATGTAGAGGCATAATATGAGTAAATGGTTCGTCTAACATTACGAACTGTGTTTTTGCCTTAAGTATAATGTACAGTTCAACTAGTCTAATATGACCTCCGGAAAGATTTTCAATAGTTGAATTATGTTTTGAAATTAGTTCGGGAAACTCTTTTTCAAAGCCTGAAAAATCAACATTGAAATCATTAAATATTCGTTTTAATTTTAACGACTTAGGGATAAAATTGAATTGTGGTAAATAAAGTAATTGTTCTGAATTTTTATATGGAAAGAGAACTGTTTTATTGTCAAAACGAATAGATTTACTAGCTGGCTCTAGATTACCATAAATAATATTCATTAAACAGGATTTGCCTTCTCCGTTCCTTCCTAATAGACCAGTTATCTTGCCTGTTTCGCAAATAAGATAAATGTCGGTTAAAATTTTTCTTAGTTGGAGTTCAAGTAAAATACTATCAACTTCTAATTTATGCTTCATTTGAGGTTATGAGTTAAAACCAATAAAATAATAAACAACAGGATATCAAAAAACAATGTTGTTGTCCAAAGTAGAAACTTAGAAACCCCTAAGTTTTGATAGTAATAAAATTCCTTTTTTTTGTATTCGTTTACGAAGTAAATGATTAAACCAAGAGTAATTAATTTAAACCAAAATACGATTGCAAATGAGCGCATCCCGTTGATGTAAAAGATAAACATACAGCTCACGCTCAAAATTAATGATAGAATAAAAAAGGTTTTATAAAATGTAAGCAATAACCTAAAAGTTTTCATTTGTTCCTTAAAGACTATTACTTAAAAACTAAAACTCACAATTGTTCGGTGTGCGTGGAAATGCAATGACATCACGGATGTTAGTCATACCTGTTACAAATAAAACTAAGCGCTCAAAACCTAAGCCAAAGCCAGCGTGCGGACAAGCGCCAAAACGACGAGTATCCAAATACCAACTCATTTCTTCTGTAGGGATGCGCATATCCTTCATACGTGATTCTAGTTTTTCTAAACGCTCCTCACGTTGCGAGCCGCCAATAATTTCGCCAATACCCGGAAATAAAATATCCATAGCAGCTACTGTTTTTCCATCCTCGTTCATACGCATATAAAACGATTTAATATCCTTAGGATAATCCGTTAAAATAACTGGTTTTTTAAAATGCTTTTCTACTAAGTAACGCTCGTGTTCGCTTTGTAAATCAGCACCCCAGCCATCAATAATGTATTGGAATTTCTTTTTCTTGTTATGATTACTTTCACGTAAAATATCTATGGCTTCGGTGTACGTTATTTTTGCAAACTCATTACCTAAACAAAAATTTAATTTCTCTAATAAATTTAATTCGCTACGATCAGCTTGTGGTTTATTTTTTTCTTCGTCTAATAAACGTTGCGATAAAAATTCGATATCTTCTTTGTTGTGTTCTAAAGCATAGGTAATTACATACTTCAACATTTCTTCTGCCAAAGCCATATTATCTTTTAAATCATAAA